>JAAXID010000197.1:0-6785 GCA_012270545.1 Anaerolineae bacterium
TAGGGAAGGGGAGCTATTCTTGGCGCATTCTGTAGAAATCTGTCGCCTTTTGCAAAGATTAACCCGCCTTATATAAATGGTTTGTAACATTTTCAGCTGTCTCGCGTAAGATTTGCAGTATCGGACAATCCTGACAAGTTGTCACGCTGTTTAGTCGTCGTCGAGGGTGAGCAGGTTGAACTGCTTGTAGAGCTCTTCGAGCCTTTCGAGACGTTCGCGCGTTTTCTCTGGATAGCGCAGGGAGAGGGCGCCGAGGATGGCATCGAGCAGGGCGAAAAGCGCGACCGTGTTGCTATAAAGACGGAGACGGAAGGGCACGATCAGCGCGAGGTCGGAGCGGGTGGCGGCCGGCGAAACATGGCTGTCGGTGACGGTCAGCACAGCGGCGCGGCGCTGTCTGCCTACATCCATCACGGTCAGCGTCTCGCGCGTGTAGCGGGCGAAGCAGAGCGAGAAGATCAAATCGCCTTCCTTGAGCGGTGTCAACTGCGCCGCGATGGGGTCGATGCCCGGCGTCAGCACCGTGGTATTGGGGCGGATATAACGCAGGACGATGCCGAAATTGAGCGCGAGCGGGAAAGAGGCGCCCAAGCCGATGATGTAGACATGCTCCGCTTGGTCGACCATATCAACCGCCTGATCGAAGATGTGGGTGGGCACATGCTGCGGCAGGTCGAGCAAGGTCTGCACTTCATCGCGCAGCACGGTGTTCAGCAGATGCGCGTCCGCCTGATCGGCGGTCGAGAGGTCTTCCAGCAGCTGCTGCGAACCGATCTGCAGGCGCTGGGCGATCTTTGCCTGATTGAGGAATTGACCACGCAGACCCGATTGCAGCTCGGGGAAGCCTTCAAAGCCGAGCGCCTGTGCCGTGCGCACGACCGTCGATGGGTTGACGCCGACTGCCTCGGCGATTTCGGTGATGGTCAGGTGGATGACACCGATGCCGCCTTCGAGCAAAAAGCGGGCGACTTTTCGCTGGCTGGGCGACAGGGAATCGTGGTGGCGGCGGATCCAGCGGACGATGTCGTCTTGTGGTTTTGATTCGCTCATGCTTTTGCGCCCGTACGTCAGTGTCGAGGGGCTGTGTCTACGCGCCCTAGCGACCAGAGATCGGTGCTGAGGTATTTCAAGCCGGAATCGGGGAGCAGGATGGCGATGCGCCCGCCGCGGTGCGCGCTTTGAAGGAGCTGGAAGGCGGCAGCCAGGTTGGCGCCCGACGAGTAGCCGGCGAAGAGCCCTTCCTCTTTTGCCAGGCGGCGCGTCATTTCCCTGGCGTCGGCATCGCTAACTTGCAGGCAGCCATCGACCAGTGCGCGATCGATCAGCGCCAGATCGCGCATGGCGTATCCACCGCCCTGGATCCTGTGGTTGGGACGGGTGACGGTCTCGCCGGCAAAGGCGGCTGCGCCGGCCGGTTCGACAATGTAACATTGAATCGCCGAGTCGCATTCTTTGAAGTAGCGGGCGCAACCGGCGAATGAGCCGCCGCTGCCGATGAAATCGCAGAAAGCGTCGATGCCGCCGGACTGTCTCATGATCTCGGGCGCGGTGTGCTGGTAATGGGCGCGCGAGTTGCCCTCGAGCTGGAATTGGTCGGCGCGAAAGGCGCCACGCTGCTCTACGATCTCCCGCGCTTTTTCTTCCACACGCGCGAGGTCGGCGCCGGAAACTTCCCCCGGCGTCGATTCGGGACATTGATCGACGAGCACGACTTCAGCGCCGAGCGCAGCCATCATGCGAGCGCGCTCGATCGAGTTGCCGCGCGACATCACGGCGACGAAGCGGTAGCCCTTGGCGGCGCAGACGATGGCCAGCCCGGTACCAGTATTGCCACTGGTGAGCTCAACGACGGTGTCGCCCGGGCCCAGCGCGCCCCCCGCTTCGGCCTCTTCAATCATTTGCCGGGCGATGCGGTCTTTTTTGGAGTAGCCGGGGTTGAGGAATTCGAGCTTGGCGAAGACGCGTCCCTCGAGTCCGCGGCTGACGCGCGACAGCTCCACCAGCGGTGTGCCCCCGATGGCATCAAGGACGGAGGGGTAAAGTTCCTCATGCGACAAGTTGACGCTCCTCAAAGGTCTGCACAACCTAAGTGATGCTTCTGCTCTCAGCTCATAATACGGCGGCAGATGATTGTACCATGTTGTGCCTCCGCTTTGCCATTTGCCTCGGCGCTTGCTAAGATTGCAAGCGTTCATCGGCGCATCCACAAGCCCAGCATGACCGATACAATAACGATTCGTGAATTGAAAACGATGCCCGAGCTCAATGCGACTGTCGATTTGCAGCGCGCTGTCTGGGGCATGCACGATGTTGAGGTATCCTCGCCCCATACGCTGCGGGCGATTGTGCATAGCGGTGGCGCTGTCATCGGGGCGCTGGCGCTAGGTTGCGCAGGGTCGCCTGGGTCGCGTAGCCACAGACCGCCGACACAGACTGCCAACACTGACCCGCAACACAGCCACGGCGAATCGGAGGGGCGGCTGGTCGGATTTTGCTTCGGGTTCGCGGCGCCGCGCAATGGCGAGCTTTGGCTCTGGTCGCATATGGCGGCGGTGCATCCGGATTTCCAGGGGCGGGGCATCGGCTTTCAGCTCAAGCAGGCGCAGCGAGAATGGGCGCTGGCGCGGGGCTATCGCTGGATGGCCTGGACCTTTGACCCGATGCAGGCGGGCAACGCCAATTTCAACTTTAATCGGCTGGGCGTGACGGTGCGGCGCTACTCGGTGAATCATTACGGCGACATGCAGGATGGCCTCAACGCGGGCTTGGCCAGCGATCGGCTCGAAGCGCAGTGGGAGCTAGACGCGCCGCAGGTTCTCACGCTGGCTGATGATACGCATCGCTCATGTGAGCACGGCTTGTCGGGTGTCATCAAGTTGGTGTATGTGGACGAGGACCGCGCGATCCGCCGCGTCCAGCCAGCGTCGACCGGCAAAGCAGTTTACGGCATTGAGATTCCGGCGAATATCGCTGAGTTGAAGCAGCGCGACATTGAGCGCGCCAAGCAATGGCAGCTGCAACTGCGCGAGGCGATGACCGATTTGCTGGCGAAAGGTTATGTCATCAGCGGTTTTCTTCGGGCGGGTGAATCAGGCTTTTACCTACTCAGCTTGACCGGTTAGGCGGTCACGGGTTCGGCGGCGGCGCAGAGCTGTATCAGCTCGCCGGCAGTGGCGACGGATTCCAATCGGCTGCAACTGGTGTAGATTTCATCGGCGCGTTCCTGCGGGAAGAGCTCGCGCGTTAGCATGTGGAACTTCTCGCGCATTTCCCCGTCGGTCATGCGAAACTCCGGCTCGCCCTTCATGTTGGGAATGTAGCTTTCGCGCATCCCGCCGTCAGCCAGCCTGATTTGCAGGCGGCAGCCATTCAATTCGGGATAGCGCGCTTCGATTTCGCTATCGACTTGTACATCAATTAGATTGCGCAAGCGGCGCACTTCGGGATCGTCCCAGAAGGCGAAGTCCTGCCGCCAGGCGCTGCCCTGTTTGAGCGCGACAGCGGTCGAGACGCGGATGCTCAAGCCGGCCACATCGCGCGACGGCGGGTTGGGATCGACGCGGAAGATGGGGCGGGTGGCATAGCCGTATGTCGCCAGACGGATGGATTCGATCTCGCTGGTATCGAGTGGTCCACCCGCCTGTATGGCTTGAACGGCGTCGATGGCTTGGTGCGTGTGACGGCAGCCGCCGTGCGGTTTGAAGCCGGTGCCGAGGATGGCGAATTCATCGCCGAGGTCCGCGAAAGTGGCGGGATCGAAGCCGTCTCCGAAGGCGCTGAAAAAGCCGTAGTCGCCATCGAGCGCGCCGCGCGGACCATCGAAGCCGGCTTCGGCCAGGCGTAGGGCGAAGACAGCATTGCGGGAAGCAAAGCCGGCGATCAGGTCTTTTGTATCGCAGGGACCGCTTTCGTAGACGTACTGCTCGGTGCCGGAAGCCAGGTCGGCGGCGAGGGCGACCGTGTTGATCGTCTGCTCGCGATCGAAGCCGGCGCAGCGGGCCGCGGCGAGGGCGGCGGATATCGCGCCGAGCGTGCCTTTGAGATCGAGGCCACGGGCGCGCTGCAGCGGGCGAACCTGGCGGCCGACGCGAACGGCGAAGTCATAAGCGGCGACGATGGCGACGAGCATATCGGCCCCGGATGCGCCATAGGTTTCGCCGACTGCCAGGACGACCGGTACCACTTGGGAGGCGATATGCCCGGCGGAGCGGTGCGAATCGTCCATGCCCAGGATTTTGACCATGACGCCGTTAGCGAAGGCGGCGCCTTCCAGTGATGCGCGTTCGCCGCTGCCGAGGATGGTCGCCTCAGCGCCCGCCATCATCGTCCTGGCGTAGCGCAGGGCTTTCGCCCCTAAGTCGCGCTGATAGCCGCCCAAGCCGGTGCCGATTGAGTCGAAGACGATCGTCTTCGCCAGGTCGAGCGCTTCATCGGAGATATCATCCAGGCGGAGATTCAGCGTGTAATCGGTGATCTGTTCGAGCAGGTTGTTTTGTCCGTTCATTTTGAATTCTCGCATAACTCAACTAAAAGGAAGATTCGGGCAGCGCCGCCGCAATCTAGGTATCTTTATAGTAGGTCTCGCGTTGCTTCAATCATATAGGCAACATCGTCTTGTGTCAGTTCTGGCGTGACGGGCAGGCTGACCAGTTCTTTCGCCAGTTGTTCGGTCACTTTTAGCTTTTTGGCGTTGGGAAACTTGCCGGCATATACCGTATACCGATAAATGGGTGGCGCATAACTGAGGGCTGCTTCGATCCCGGCTTTTCGCAATCCATGATAGACGGTATGTTGCTTGTCCACACAGATCATATAGGACCGGAAGGTTGGCGCCGATTCGGAGCGGAAACTGGGAGTGCGCGCGGATGTATCGGCGAGGCCATTCTCCAGAGCCGTCACAATTGCCTGGCGTTTTCGCGTCCAGTCTTTCAGATGCCGCAGCTTCACCGAGAGTACCGCCGCCTCCAAGCCATCGAGCGGGACATTGTATCCTTCTTCGACATAATTTTGATATCCAGCTTCGACATCCGCTCTGACGGGGTCGTGCCCGTAGCCAACCAGGAGACGAAGCCGGTCATGGATTACTTCGTCATTGGTGGCGAGCATGGCGCCATTACCGGAACTGCCGAGGGGTTTGAATGCGGAGAAGCTGAATATCGAGACATCGGCAAAGGCGCCGACAGGCAGCTCATAATCCCGCGCTCCGGATGCTAAAGCCGCATCCTCTACGATTTTCAAGTTGTAATGATCGGCGATAGATCTTAGCAGCTTGACATTAGCGGGATGACCGTGCATATCAACGGGCAAGATGGCACGGGTTTTCTTGGTGATGAGCTTTTCGACCAGTTCCGGATTCATCGTGTAATCGCTCGCCAATACATCGCATAACACCGGGACAGCGCCGCATTGGCTGATGGCGCCGGTTGTGGAAATGTCTGAGTTGGCCACGGTGATAACTTCGTCGCCGCCCCCAATGCGACAAGCGCGTAGAGCGAGGAAGAGGGCAACGGTTCCGGAATGGGCGGCGACGGCATATCGCTGTTGTACTTCGGCGGCGAATGCGCGCTCCAGATCGGCGCGGATGCGGTAACTGTTATGGTAATCTTCAAAGAGAATCAGCTCTAGCGCAGACAAGATCTCGCTGCGCAAATGGCGATGCGTCTCGATACCGCGCGAGCGTGGGATGCGAAAATGCTCTTTCATCGTTCCTCCTAGGCGCGGCCGCGGACGTTGGGATCGAGGAAATCGCGCAGCCAATCGCCCAGGAAGACGACGCCGAGCACGGTGATGGTGATGGCGATGCCGGGATAGGCGGTCATCCACCAGGCGCTGTTGATGTACTGCCGGCCATCGGAGAGCATCAAGCCCCAGGTGACGGTCGGCGGCTTGACACCCAAACCCAAGAAGCTGAGCGACGATTCCGCCAGGATGGTAACACCCACCTGCACGGCCGCCAGGACAATGGCGGAGTGGACGACATTGGGCAGGATGTGGAGGAACATGACCTTGGGGCGGCTCTGCCCCAAGGCGTAGGCGGCGATGACATACTCCATTTCGCGCACTTTGAGCACCTCGCCGCGGATGACGCGAGCGTATGTCGTCCAGCCCGTGAAACCGAGGATGAGAATAAGTGTGGACAAACCTGCGCCGACGACGCCGGATATAGCGATTACCAGGATGATGAAGGGGATGGCGAGCAAGCCGTCAACGATGCGCATCATCACGCTGTCGAGGACGCCGCCGATGAAGCCGCTGATGAGGCCGTAGATGACGCCGAGCGTGCCCGCGATGAGGACGGAAATGACGCCGACAAGCACAGAAACGCGGCTGCCGGCGATGATGCGGCTGAAAACATCGCGGCCGAGTTGGTCGGTGCCGAGCGTGTAGGTGTTGCCGGCTTTGTCGATGAAACCAGGCGGCTGAAAGCGGGCGCGGATGTTTCTACCCAGCGGATCATGAGGCGAAATCAGCGGTCCGATAAACGCCAATATGACGATGGCGGCGACGATTAAGCTGCCGGCAACGCCGACCGGGCTCTTGAGCAGAATGGCCAGAAGCTGCCGGGGCAGGCTGCGGCGGGGAACCATGTCGGCGATGGCGCCCGTTTTAGGTCGATGACTGCTCTGTGTGTCCATCGTCGTTGTCTACTGGAACTTGATGCGCGGGTCCAGGATGATGTAGATCACATCAATGGCATAGTTGATCAGAATAAAGGACAAGGCGAAGAATAATAAACCCGCTTGAACGACTGTATTATCGCGGACGCTGATCGAATCGATCATCAG
>JAAXID010000197.1:6827-26971 GCA_012270545.1 Anaerolineae bacterium
TTGGCAGTGCGAACATAATCTTGATTGAGCACTTCAAGCATGGCCGAGCGGGTCATGCGCGAAAGGCGGGCGGCCATCCCGACGCCGAGTGTGGCCGAGGGCAAGATGATGGCTTTAGGCTCCAGAGCGCCAAAGGCTGGCAGGATGCGTAAATGAACCGAAAAGATGATGATGAGCATGAGACCCAGCCAGAAGCTGGGCATGGCGGTGCCTAGGGAAGACAGCGCGGTAATGATCAGGTCCAGCAAGCTGTTGCGTTTGAGCGCGGACAGGATACCGAGAGGCACGGCGACGGTCAGGCCGATCGCGGCTGACGCGGCCGCCAGCATCCAGGAGTAGCCCAGGCGTTCAAAGACAAGCTCCATTGCCGGGCGTTTGGCGAGGTAGGAGGTGCCGAAATCACCGGTGACGGCTTTGGTCACAAAAGTGAGGTATTGCTCGCCCAGCGGGCGGTCAAAGCCCCAGAATTTGCGCATTTGCTCGATTTGATCCTCACTGAAGAAATCGGGCGCTACGACCAGGATGGGGTCGCCGCTAAGGCGCAGAATAAAAAACACGACCACGGAGACGATGAACATGGTCACGACCAGTTGGATCATTCTGCTGATGAAGAATCCGCGCATGATTAGGCTTGCTTCAACCCCCTTCTAAATCTCCCCCCATTGCAATGGAGGGAGACTTTCGTGGTTCAAGGCAGATGGACCTTTACATGAAGCGTAGTTCCGACGGGCAGATCTCAATCAACACCGGTGACTCCGCCATATACCCCCTCTCCATTGCAATGGGGAGGGGGTTGGGGGGAGAGCTTAAGCTACATATCCGCGAGCTTGAGGCCGCGGAAGATCATCCAGCCGTCTTTGCGTGGTGTGAAGTCGAACTCGGCCGTATTCAGCGCCATCACACTGGTGACTTCAAAGACTGTGATCGTCTGGGTCAAGTCGATGTAGTATTCCCACCACTGTTCCCAGAGATCAAGGCGTGCATCGCCATCGATGGTCACCTGGATCGCCTGGGCGACAGCATCCCAGTCCTCGTTGCAAACGTTGTAGGCGACGGCATTCCAGTTGCATTGGTAAAAGAGCGGCAGCAGGGCGGGACCGCAGCCGAGCGTCGCCAGCATCAGTTCGCGATTGTTGCCGCTGCGCTGGACTTCGACAGCGAAGGCGGAAGCGTCGCGGACGGTCAGGTCGACAGTGAAGCCAACTTCCTCGAGCAAGGCAGCTGCCACTTCAGCGACTTCTTTGGCACCGCCGCCACGGCCAACGACGGGTGTATCGAGGTGCAGGGTGGGACCTTCGCCCTCGGCGTAGCCGGCATTAGCCAGATATTCCTTCGCCAGATCGGGATCGTACCATTCGGCGATGATATCCGGATCGGCATATTTGTGAGCGAAGCCTTCCGGATAGTAGGAGCAGACGCGCGCCAGGCGCGCTTCAGCGGCGCCGTGCACCTCGGCCAGCAGGTGACGGTCGAGCGCATGGGTGATGGCTTTGCGCACATTGAGATCCAAGGTGGCTGGCTGATAGTCGGGGAAGGTCTCCGGGAAGGCGCCGCTCTCGGTATCGACGCGGGCGTAGTAGTGGTACATGACGTTCGCGCTCTCGCTGAGCAGGGAAATGCCTTCGGTGGCTTCGAGGTTTGCGCGGTCGGGCACGGGCACACCGGTCATCATGTCAATTTGCCCAGCGAGCAGCGCGGCGACCTGCGCCGACGGCTCGGGTATGACTTGAAAGACGACTCGGTCGACTTCGGGTCGGCCGCTGTGATAGTCGTCCCAAGCCTCAAAGACGTAGCGATCGTTCTCGCTGAGTTCGACCAGCGTATAGGGACCAGAGCCGACCGGGTTGCGGTTGAACTCTTCTTGGCCGACTTCTTCAAAGTAAGCGGGCGGGATCAACTCACAGCCGTTGTAGCTGACATCATACTCGAAGTAGGCATGGGGCTTTTCGGTGGTGATATCGACAGTGAGGTCATCGACGACGATGACTTCTTTAACGAATGCCCATTGCTGATAGAGCGGGATATCGCCGATTGGGTGGCGGACGCGGTCGATATTCCACTTGATGGCGTCAGCGTTGAGTGGCTCGCCATTGTGGAAGGTATTGCCCTCGCGCAGGTGGAAGCGCCAGGTGGTGTCGTCGACGGCTTCCCAGCTGTGAGCGGCTTCCGGGTCGTAACCATCGCCATCGGCAGCGCGCCCGATCAGGCAGTCGTAATACAGTCTGAGCATCCAGTGGGTGGAGCCGTACCAGTGCGAGTGGGCGTCCATCGGACGGATGGGCCCGCTATGGGCGAAGACGAATTCGGACATGTCGTCCTGCGCCGTCGCCGGCATGATCGCCAAGCCGCCGATAAGGGCGACGAGGCTTAGGATCAGAAAGAGCCTTGCTGTTTTCACGGTGTTCTCCTTATAGTGAATGTGCGAAACGATATTAGCAGACGAATCGTGTGTTCCTATTGGCTATAGCTACCTCCTTCTTCATCTTTCACTTGTGAACTCTCGCTAAACGTTCACTGTTGGGCGGCGTAGAAAGCGAGCTTGTCCTCATCAATGGCGACTCCCAGACCCGGTCCCGGCGGCGGCTTGAGAATCTGACCATCGGGTTCATAGCGCTCGGCCAGTATCGAGTCGGTCATGTCCGAGAAGCCGGCGGGCCATTTGGCGATCGGCGTGGCGGCGGCAAGGTGGGCGGCAGCGGCGGCGATGATGTCGAAATAGGGCGCCACCGAGATTTCCAAGCCGGCGGCCTCGGCGATTGCCGACATTCGCTGGCAGGGCAGCAAGCCGCCATAACGGTGAATCTTGTAATGCAAGACATGCGCTGCTCCTTCCTTCGCGATCGCATAAACGCTGCGCGGACCGCCGCCTGTCGATTCGTCGGCTTGGAGGGGTGTCTCCAGGCGCGTCGCCAGATGAGCCATCTCTTCGAGATAGCGCACCGGCTGTTCAAAGAGCGCAACGCCGCCCAGCCGTTCCAGTTGTGTCAGCGCTTGCACGGCTTCGCCGAGAGTATACCCCGTATTGCCATCAAGCTGAAATCGAATCTCGTCGCCTACCAATTCGCGCAGTTGCCTATACCAGACGATGTCCTCTTCGACGGTGAAACCAATCTTGGTCTTGTACCAGGTCCAGCCGTCTTCCGCCGACATTTCTTCAATGCGCGCCGCCATCGCCTGTGGCTCTTCTCGCTCGACGAATCCGTGACAGACGGCGCCGGGCATGCAGGCGCCGCCGAGCAACTCGTAGACTGGCACGCCGAGCGCTATGCCCTTGATATCCCAGAGCGCGAAATCGAGCGCCGTGCGCGCGTTGACCGCGGCTCGGTGAGCTTGAAACATGCGCTGATGCAGGCCTTCGATATTGAAGGGGTCTTCGCCGAGCAGCGCCGGAGCCAAGTGATCGTCGATATGATGCTTGATGGTTTCGACCGTATCCCCGCCCCAAGCGCCGGGCGAGACCGTCTGCCCGATGCCGGTGATGCCGTCGTCAGTCCGCATTTGCACGACCACGGTGTTGGTCGCGGTCGAGACGCCGTAAGCCGTCGCGAGATCGCGGCTGCGTGAAATATTGACGATAGTGGATGTGATATCGACGATCTTCATGGCAGGTTTACACCGCTACTTTCTGTGGGACGGTCAGCTGAACGAGTTCGCCGACATCGGCGAGATCTTCGAGCTGGCCCACGCGATCCAAGATGTTCGCGCTTTGATCAGGTGGCAGTATGTCGCCGACCAGGTAGCGGAACTTCTCTTCGAATTCGGCGTCGCTGAGCATATTCTCCGGCTCGCCTTTGGCGTATTCGACGCGCCCTGTGTATTGCCTGCCGTCGTCGGTATGGATGCGGACTTCGCAGCCGTTGGTCAAGGGGTGGTCCGCCTGGATTTTCTCATCGAGACCGACCTCCACCAATTGACGCAGACGTCGTTGCTCGGGTTCGTCATAAGTTTCGATGTCTTCGCGGAACCAGTTGCCGCGCGTCAGGATGACGGAGACGGTGACCGGCAGGCTGAAGCCGGCTTGCCCGACCGTCTGCGGCTCGTAGTTGACGCGGAACTCGGGCGTGATCGCTTCCAAGTAGGTATCGACTTCAATGGCAGTGATGGCATCCAGAGCGGGACGACCGGATTTCAGCAGGTCCTGTGTGGCATCGACGCAGGAATGGACGTGGCGGCAGCCGGCGTGCGGTTTGAAGCCGGTTCGCGCCAAAGCCTCGCCATCGAGCGCGTCGAGAAAGGCCGGATCATAACCGGGACCGAAGGCATGAAAATATCCGTATTCGCCATCGAGCGCGCCGGGCGGTCCGCGGAAGCCGAAGTCGGCCATTTGGGCGGCGTTGATGCCGTTGCGCGCGCCATAACCGGCGAGCAGGTCTTTGGTATCGCAGCTGCCGGCATCCCAGACGTATTGCTCGGTGCCGCAAGCCATATCCATCGCCAGCGCCAGCGCGTGCGTGGTCTTTTCGGCGGACAAGCCCATCGACTTGGCCGCGGTCGCCGCGCTGCCCAGCGTGCCCGCTTGACTTTTGTGGTCGAGCCCGCGTTCGCGCTGCCAGCTGTCGACGGCGGAATGCACCAGGTCCATCACATCGTAGCCGACCGCCAGCGCGAGGATGTACTGCTCGCCGGACAGACCCAGCTTTTCGCCCAAGGTGAGCGCGACCGGCACTAGCTGCGAGGCGACGTGCCCAGCGGTGCGATGCGAGTCGTCCATGCCGAGGAATTTGCCCATGGTGGCGTTGGCCCAGGCGGCCGCCTCGACGGTGCTGCGCCGTCCATCGCCGACGATTGTGGCGTCAGCGCCCGGCTGCATTTGGGCGGCGTAATTGGCGGCCAGCGCGCCGAGCTCGGTCTGAAAACCGCCGAGCATGGTGCCGATGAAATCGAGCGTGACCTGGCGGGCGCGGGTGATTGCAAGATCGCTTAGGTCATTGTATTGGCGATCGGCCACGAATTCGCCAATGATTGAGACGGCGGTCTGTTTGCTCATGGTGTTGCTCCTTTTGCGGGCGACCAGATGTCACCCCTAGATTCCCGTTAGTGACGGGCGGGCGAACAAATTGTTCCCCCCTACAGATACCCAAGCCTTGGTGATTTAGGCCTCCAGTTGCATGTAGTAGCGGTCGGCGTGATGCGGCGAGAGGCGGACGGCGCCCTCGGACGTGACCAGGAAGTTATCGGAGATGAGGAAGCCGCGGTCATTCTCCAGCACCGTGCCCGGATGATAGGAGAGTACCATATTCGGCTTGAGTACGAAATCGGGCGCGCCCATCGAATTGGGTCCATCGCTGCCATCGAGGCCGGTGCTGTGGCAATCGGGCGTGTGCTTGCCATCAACCGGGAAGCCGCGATCGCGCAATGCCTTGTCGTTGGCGTCGGAGATATCGCGGAAGGTGTTGCCGGCTTTGGCCACCGCTGACGATTCTTCGACCGCCGCCAGATAGCCGTCCAGGAGCGCTCGCGCATCGTCAGGCAGCGGATCGAATGAGAAGACGGTCGTCATCTCCAGCCAGTAACCGTAAGGTGATTCATAGACGATTTCGAAGTTGATGATGTCGTCAATGCCCATGCGCAGGTCTTTGGGCGTGGGCACGGTGTAGGGCGTGCCGTCAATTGAAAGCTTCGTCCGCCCCCAGAAAGCGCCGAAGGACTTGATGTAACCCTCGACGGCGGCGCAGGCATCCCAATAGCGCGCGCCGACGCCGGCGACATCTTTGAAGACATCCATCGCCGAATCGAGGATGGCGCCGTTTTGCTGGATGGCTTCCAGCTCGAAAGGCGATTTGATTTGACGAATTTCGTTGAATTCATTCGTCACCTCAACCAGCTCGTAACCATCCAGCTCCTTGACGAAGGCGTTGTAGGTGCCAAGCCCCATCAGCTTACTCATATTGACCATGCCGATGCGCTTGCTGTCGGTGGCGTATTCCTTGGCGTTGTCCGCGGTGGCGGCGACGATGTCTTCGTAGGGCGAGAGTACGCGCTCGGGCAAGGTGGTAGTTTCGTTACGGCTCCAGACGGCCTGGTAGGAACTCCAGACTTGCAACCAGGGGTAGGGATCATCCGCGCCCAGCACGGCGTAGGCGACGCCACCCCAGAGATGGGCGTGGGTGATGTAGCGGATGCCGCCCATGCCGCCCGGCATCGCCTGCCCGGTAATGATCAGAACGTCGAGGTCCATCTCTTTCATCATGGCTTGCACCCGCTTGACGCGGCGGGTGGTATCTCGTTTCAGTGCATCGTGGGTGAGCATCTTTGGCTTTTCTCCTGTGGCTCAATTCGGACAAATGGCGATAATCAGGCTTTGTAAAAGATAGCTTAGGTAATATGACAAGGATAGCGTAAGCGATTCAAATGCGTTCTGCCCCCTCCCACACTCCCCCAGTGGGGGATGCACCCCAGAGATGGGCCTGGATGATGTAGCGGATGCCGCCCATGCCGCCCGGCATCGCCTGCCCGGTGGGCGCGTAGACACTGCCCACAATGATCAGACGTCGAGGTCCATCTCTTTCATCATGGCTTGCACACGCTTGACGCGGCGGGTGGTATCTCGTTTCAGTGCATCGTGGGTGAGCATCTTTGGCTTTTCTCCTGTGGCTCAATTCGGACAATTTCGATAATCAGGCTTTGTAAAAGATAGCTTAGGTAATATGACAAGGATAGCGTAAGCGGTTCAAATGCGTTCTGCCCCCTCCCACACTCCCCCAGTGGGGGATGCACCCCAGAGATGGGCGTGGGTGATGTAGCGGATGCCGCCCATGCCGCCCGGCATCGCCTGCCCGGTAATGATCAGAACGTCGAGGTCCATCTCTTTCATCATGGCTTGCACACGCTTGACGCGGCGGGTGGTATCTCGTTTCAGTGCATCGTGGGTGAGCATCTTTGGCTTTTCTCCTGTGGCTCAATTCGGACAAATGTCGATAATCAGGCTTTGTAAAAGATAGCTTAGGTAATATGACAAGGATAGCGTAAGCGATTCAAATGCGTTCTGCCCCCTCCCACACTTCCCCAGTGGGGGATGCACCCCAGAGATGGGCGTGGGTGATGTAGCGGATGCCGCCCATGCCGCCCGGCATCGCCTGCCCGGTAATGACCAGAACGTCTAGGTCCATCTCTTTCATCATGGCTTGCACACGCTTGACGCGGCGGGTGGTATCTCTTTTCAGTGCATCGTGGGTGAGCATGTAGATCTTCTCCTTACAATTCGTATTCGTATGGCTGATTAAATTGGACTTCGGTGCCAATGCCGCGTGTGACCGCCTTGTCGTACAGGCGCCTCGCGACCGCCACATCTTCAATGCCGGTGCCACCAGAGAGGAAGAGCGTCCAGCGCGTGTCGGCTTCGCGCGCGGAGACTTTGCCGGCGACAAGCGCGCCCAAGTCGCCGACGACATGTGCTTGATTGATGACGCCTGCTTCCAGTGGCATGATGATTTCGCCTTCTTCCGCCCAGCCTTGCTGCATCTCGTCAACGAAGACGCGGCTGTTGACGACCGTGTGTTCGTCGACTTCACGCACCCAGGGATAGTGAGCGCCCATGGCATTGATATGCAAGGGCTTGTCCGGCAGGGAGGCGCCGGCGAAAACGGGCGCCGGCGAGGTGGTGATGGTGGTGACGATATCGGCGTCCGTCAGCGCTGCCTCCGGAGAATCGACGGGAATCACGTCTATGCCCAGTTCTGCGCTCATCTTTTGGCAAAAGGCGCGCCGCTTAGCGGCATTGCGGCTGTAGACTTGAACGCGCTGGATATTTGCCACCTGCTTCAAAGCGTAGAGCTGCGAACGAGCATGGCGTCCAGTGCCGAAGAGAGCTACGATTGAGCTGTTGGGCGGCGCGAGATAACGGGTCGCCAGCGCTGATACGGCGGCGGTCTTGAGCCAATCGAAGTAGAGCACTTCCATGACGGCGGCGAGCGCGCCGCTGTTTGTATCGAAGAGGAAAAAGAGGGTCTCGAGGCCGCCCGGCAAGCCGGCGGTGTAGGCATTCAAACCGGCGCCGCCGAGACCGGGCAATAGCGCCCCTTTGAATTTGAAGGAAGCTTTGCTGCCGGCGGGCAGATGGCCACCGCGATGACTTTCGGCTTGGTCGCCTTTGATCCACAGATTCTCCCGCGGGCAGACAGCGCCAGCGCCACTCCCGAATTCGCGATAACCGTTTTCCACGGCGTCGATGTACTCCGAGATATCCATTAGTCCCCGTAGTTCGTGATTACGCAAAAAGAGAACCATGATGCCTTACAACTCAAATTCATAGGGCTGATTGAATTCGAACTCCGTACCGACACGGCGTTCAAGCGCCCGTTGATAAAGGCCTGTTGCTACGGCGACATCATCGACGCCCGTGCCGCCGGAGAGGAAGAGCGTCCACTTGGTATCTGCCAGGCGCGCGGGGGCGGCGCCGGCGACGAGCGCGCCCAAGTCTCCGACCACATGGCTTTCGTCGATGCGGCCCTCTTCCATCGGAATGACGATCTCACCGTTCTCGCTGATGCCTTGCCGCAAGACATCGACGAAGACGCGGCTGTTTACCACCGTATGTGTATCGACTTCCCGCACCCAGGGATAATGCGCGCCCAGACCGTTGATGTGCAGTGGTTTGCCCGGCAAGTCAGCGCCGGTGAAGACGGGTTCGGCTGATGTGGTGATTGTGGTAACGATATCGGCGTCGCGCAACGCTGCTTGGGGAGAATCGACCGGTGCCACTTCGATGCCGAGTTCGGCGCTCATCCTCTGGCAAAAGGCGCGCCGCTTAGCGGCATTTCGGCTGTAGGTTTGCACGCGCTGAATATCCGCCACTTTGATCAGGCCATAAAGTTGGGAGCGGGCATGGCGTCCGCTGCCGAAGAGCGCCAGCACAGTACTGTCGGGCGGCGCCAGATAGCGCGTCGCCAGTGCTGATACGGCCGTCGTTTTGAGCCAGCTCAGGTACATGACCTCCATGATGGCGGCGAGCGCGCCGCTGTCGGTGTCGAAGAGGAACATGTAGGTCTCAAGCCCGCCAGGCAAGCCGGCAGTGTAGGCGTTCACGCCGGCGCCGCTCAAGCCGGGCAGCAGTCCCGCTTTGAATTTGAAGGAGGCTTTGCTGCCGGCCGGCAGATGACCGCCGTAGGTATCGCTCTGTTCGCCTCTTATCCAAAGGTTTTTGCGCGGGAAGGCAGCACCAGCGCCAGCGCCGAATTCGCGATAGCCAGCTTCGACGGCGTCGATGTAATCGGAGATATCCATCAGGCCGCGAATTTCGTGATTGCGCAAGAGCAGAACCATGCGGCGTGGTCTCCTAGAGGTCGAGCAGTGGCGAGCGCGTCGCCACCATGAAGGCGCAGGTCGCGGCGACGCAAGCGCCACCGGCGACATAGACGATCGAGATGCCCCAGACCTCGGCGACCGTGCCGCCGATCAGGGTCGTCAGGGGGATCAAGCCCCAGACCATGCCCCATAAGCTCATCATGCGGCCGCGCATATCGTCCGGCATCGCTGTCAGCAGCAGGGCATTGATGACGGTCAGGAACAAGCCGGAGAAGACGCCGACGATGAAGATGATTCCCAGGGCGATGATCGGATCGCTCATGAAAGCGTAGAAGACCAGGCCCAGGCCGAAGAGACAGGAAAAGAGCAGAATCGCTTTGCCCTTGGGATAAACATCGGGGATGATGGCGATGGCGAAGCCGGAAATCGCCGAGCCCAGGCTGGCGCCGCCGACGAGCAATCCGAGAAGCCGCGGCCCCTCACCCAGCGCATCGCGGACGAAGATGGGCATGAGTTTTTGGTAGGGCATGCCGAGCGGCACGAAGACGAGCGCCAGCAGGGTGAGCGCAAAGAGCGCCTGGTTGCGCCGCAGGTAGCGAATGACTTCCTTGAGTCCGCCCAGAATGCCGTACTGGTCTTTTGGTTTTCGCTTGGGCCGCGGCAAGAAATGCGTCGCTTTGAGATATATCACGGCGCCGGCTGCGTAGAGCGCGGCTTGTACTGTCAAGGTGGTGGCAATGTCGGTGAGATCGAGTAGGAAGCCGGCGAGAACAGGACCGAAGAAACCCATCAGCCGGGTGCCGGAATAACTCAGCGTCGCCCCGTTAAATGCCATATCTTCCGGCAAGAGGTTGGGCAAAAGCGCCATGCGGGAGGGCGCGTAGAAGGAGAAGGTCACGCCCAGGACGAGTGATGTCGCCAGGATATGAAGCGGCGCCGTTTCGCCCAGTGCCGCCACTAACGCTAGTGCGGCTGATGCCAGCACGGCGACGCTCAGCGCGCCTTGCACGACCCATTGCCGCTTCACCTGATCGGCCACGACGCCGGCAATTGGCGCAATGACCAGCAGCGGGAGTCCATAGGCGAAGGCGACCAGACCGACCTGGAAGGGCGAGCCGGTCACGTCCAGCATGTGCCAGCCGAGGGCGACCGCCTGCAGCAGGTAAGTGATATGCACCAGTACGTTGGCCGCCCAATACCAGCGGTAAACGCCTATGCGAAAGCTGCTGCGGTTCCAGATGGTGAGGATCATCGGGGCTTCGCCTAATTCAACTGCGGGCGACCTGATAGATCGCCCCTACATTGCCCTTCGCATATTGTCGGAGTTGTTAGCCAATCTCAATCTCCTCGACCAGGTCGCCGATTATGGCGAGAATGGCGTCCTCGGGCGGAACAGGCCAGGAGGTGCCTGCGTGGACCATGATGCCGCCGCGCGGCGCTTTGATTTGCTCGATTGTCTCGCCGGAGAAGGGATGCCGAACATAACCCAGCACATCGCCGGCCTTGACTTGCTGGCCGCGCAAGCCCTTGTCCATAAAAGTGAATCCACGTTCGCCGGTTGGCCTTATCACTGTGTGCTCCTGGATGACCGCGACGCTATCAACATCGGATTCCAGATTGCCGTCCAGCATGCCCAGGTGGCGCATCGCATTGAGCACGGCATTGCGTATGCGGCCCAGATCTTGATCGCGATAGTCGCGCAGGCCGGGTCCGCCGCCGATAAAGGCCACCGCCACCGCTTTGCCCTCGCGCGCAGCCTCTTGCGCCATCGAGTTAACTCCGTCTTTGCCGAGCACGACCTGTGGTAGGCCCAAGGCAATCGCCAGCGCTTTTGACGCTTCGACATCGCCCTCGTCATTGACGCCAACGAACTGGTGGTAGCTCCATTGCGAGCCGGTGCGGATATCGAGCAGCGCGTCGGCATTGGCGATCGCCGCCTGATAGTAGGCGTCGACCAGCTGCTCGCTGACGCTGCCGTCCGCATCGCCGCGCCCGACGCGATTGAGATGTTTGTCATCGTAGACGCTGTTGACCCGCGCGAATTCGAAGCCGGAAGTGTTCATCAGCGGCACCATCACCAGTGTGCCACTGATGGCGGCCGGGTCGAGCTCGTTAACGACATGCGGCAGGATCAGTGATGGTTCGATCTCGAGTCCGCTGGCGCCGGCTTGCACGACGAGGGTCGGTCCGTCATTTGCGCCATTGACGATATGCAGCGGGATGTGGACGGGGAAGCGCCCGTGTGTTTCACCGGTTTTGAAGAAGCCGTAGGTTTTTTCGCCCCGTTTCGCTTCTATCGTTCCAATTTTCATCAGTCAATTCTCCCGTTGGGTTAGTCGAAGCTGACAGACAGGTCCATCGTGCGCCGGTCTTCGATGCGATCGATGCGGCCGAGGATGCCGATGGAGGTGGCGCCGACGGTCGGCCATTCCTGGCCGCTGGGGATGACGATGCCATCTTTTGGCGTCGGCATCTCCGCCAGCAGTTCGCCGGTATAGGGATCGACCAGGCGTCCGTAGACATCGCCTTCCTTCAGTTCGTCTTTGAATTTGGCGTCGCGGATGAAGAGACCGTCGACGGCCGGTTTCCAGATGACGACACCGGCTTCGTAGACGGTGCAGAGGGGACCGTCGGATTCAAGTTCGCCGTCCATCATGCCCATCGCTTTCAGGATGTTCCAGATGCCGCGATTGGCATCGCGCACGTTGTCCTCGCCATTTTTGTGCCAGCCGGTGCCGCCGCCGAACTCGAGTGTGATCTGCAGGGTGTTCGCCTCTTCGATCGCGACTTTGGATGCGCCGCTGCCGAAGGTGCCCGGCGGGAAAAAGGCCGCTTGATCGAGCCCGAAGGCGACGACCAGTTTGCGCCGCCGCTGTTCCATCAGCGTGAGGTTGTTCGAGTCATATTCGACGGTGAACAAGACATAGCGTTCGTAAGCGGTGCGGGCGCCGGCGTGGAAGTCGATCAGCACATCGGCCTGGGCGATGCATTCCTTGAAGTAGATATAGGCGGTTTGGTCGGAAACACTGCCGTCCTTTTTGCCGGGGAAGAGACGACTGATGTCTTTGTCATCGACGCTGGAGCCGCGTTCGCCCAGTTCGAAACCGGCGCGGTTGACGACCGGCACGGCGATCACATTACCGCGGATGGCACTGGGGTCGGCTTTTCCCACGAAGTCGAGTATGGCGATCGAGCCGATGATCTCAGCGCCGTGGATGGCGCCTTGCAACATGAGGGTGGGGCCGGGCTCGGCGCCGGCGATGAGGTGGACAGGAATATCCAGCCGCATCCCGGAGCGCGATTGGGCGGTTTCCAGATAGCCGAAGGTTTTCTCTCCGGGTTTTGCCGATAGGTTGCCTACTTGTAACATAGAGTTTCTCCTTTGTTTGTCGGGCGACATGATATATCGCCCCTACATTTCGACACTTGTTGGGCGGCTCGTCGGGTCGCCCCTACATTTTGACCTTGCTGGGCGGCTCGCCCGTACATCTTCTCATTTCTGCGCCGCCTGACAGCTCGTCCCCACGTGGTTCATGTTTTGACTGGGTTGGTCCCCAAATGTTTCTTGAACCAGCCGAGGATGCGGTGCTGGCGTTCGATGCGGTTGCCGGGGCGTCCGCCGCGCGACAGGCCGTGATTCTCGCCTTCGAAGATGACCAGCTCGACCGGTTTGCCGCGCCAGCGCAGGGCGGCGAACATCTGCTCGGCTTGTTCGAGGGCGCAGCGGTGATCTTCGTCGCTATGGATGATCAGCAGTGGTGTATTGACATTGTCGATGTAGGCGACGGGCGATTGCGCCCAACTGCTTTGCAGGTCTCGCCAGGGATCGGTGCGGGTCTCGCCACCGGTGCATTCGGGACCAATGTCGGAAGTGCCGAAGAAGCTAATCTGATTGACGATCGAGCGCTGCGTGACGGCGGCGGCGAAGCGATCGGTGTGTCCGACGACCCAGTTAGTCATAAAGCCGCCACAACTGCCGCCGGTGACGCCCATGCGCGAGCTGTCGATGTAGGGGCGCGCGACCAGTTCATCGACGCCGAGCATGATTTCGTCGAACTCGGCGCCGCCTTGATCGCCTTCGCTGGCTTTGGTCCAAGCTTGGCCATAGCCGGCGGTGGTGCCGCGCTGGTTGAAATAGGCGACAGTGTAACCGGCGTTGGCGTAGACCTGGAATTCGTGGTTGAAGTCCCAGCCGAACATCGAGCAATGCACATATTGTATATGCGGGTAGGCTTTGCCTTCTTCATAGTTGAGCGGTTTGATGAGCCAGGCATGGACTTTGGCGCCATCGACGCCGTCGTACCAGTAGCTCTCGGGCGGCGATAGTTCATGGTCGCGCAACCAGGGGTTGAGATTGGTCAGTTTACGCGACTCGCCGTTGTTCCAAATGTAGAGATCGCCGGGGTTTGAAGGGTTGGATTGGCCATAGGCGGCGATGCTCCCCGCTGCCGGGCTGTAGTCAAAGGTGATGCTCTCGCCGCTGACGAGGCGCTCATAGTCACCGGCGGTGTTGATGCGGAAGAGATTGGCCGCGCCCTGTTCCGTGAGCAGGAAATAGATCCACTCATCGCCGGGCGCCCATTTCATGGTGACATTGGACAAGCTCACCCGCTGATCCGCGACCGAATAGTTGCCGACTTCTTCGTCGATATCAGCGCCGAGCTTCCAGGCTTTGCGGGCAGCGACATCGGCCAGATGGGGCTGCCAGAAATTGCGGCGATTGACTGGCGGCGGCTTGTTGTGGCCCGCGAAGGCGATGTATTTGTCGTCCGCGCCCCAAACCGGGCTGACGGCGGTGCCTTGCCAATCAGGGATGAGCAGCTCGGGTTCGCCGGCGGGGTAATCGCAGGTCAGGATTTGGCCGTAACCGAGGGGCGTGTTCTGTTCGCGCGCCATGCCAACGAAAGCGAGCCGCGCGCCGCTGTTGCTCCAGCTGGGGTCGGAGTAGTCGCATTCGCTGTGCGTGACTTGGACGAAGTCGCCCGTCTCCAGCTCCAGCACCCAGATTTGCGTGAACTTGTCGTGCACCCAGCCGACGCCATCTTGCTTGTAGCGTAGGCGGCGGATCACTTTTATGCTGGGTTTGGGAATGCCGGCGACCGGTCCGCGATCGTCGGCGGAGCGCATCGGCGTCCAGCGCGTGCCGACAAGCTTCGAGCCATCGGCCGACCAATCGAGGCTCGACATGGGCAGGCCGTCCGTTGAATAGATCGCTTCGAAGTCGTCATCGACTTCGATGACGCGCAGGGAGTCGCCATCGGCGTCGCTGTGTGAATAAGCCAGGCGGCTGCTGTCGCGGCTCCAGGCGATGGACGATACTTGACAGTCGCCATCGCTGAGACGGCTGGCGCTGCCGCTGCGCAAATCATGCAAGTAGAGGTGTGAGACGTAGCCGTTGGACGAGCCGTGGGGGCGGCGGACCGTGTAGGCGATTTGCGAGGCGTCGGGGGCAATGGCGATTTCGGCGAGCCAACTGAACTTCATCAAGTCTTCGGGTATGAGCCCGCGCCGTCGGTTGATTGGTGTGCTGGGGAAATTGTCCATATTCCGCATCCTATAAAATCTTTTTCAGGTCAAGGGATAAGCTCTGTCACCAGCTCCTCTGATTCAGTCTATAAGGTGAAGGCGACGCCGATATCGGTCGCCAATTCACGTAATTTATTCACCGTCTCGTGCGAGACCGGGATTCCCTCCCGCCCCCGTTCGGTCATGCGGCGGAATTCGACTTCGCCCGGGAGCATAACGGGACGGGCGGGATCGATTGGCTCCGCGCCTTTGACTTGCCGGAGGAGTTCCTCAAGGCGCCGGTCGAAATCAGCGGCGGGCATGAGCGCAGCCGGATCGATGGCGATCATCATGTGTCCGACATCGAAGTTTTGATCATCTTGAAAGACATCCAGGCCGAAGAGCGCGCCAGTCATCACGCCAGCGAGCACATCGGTGAACAGGCTCAAGCCATAACCCTTGTATTCGCCGATGGGCAGCAGGGGACCGTTCATCGCCGCTGATGGATCGGTGGTGACTTTCCCCTCCGGCGTCAGCGCCCAGTTAGCCGGCATCGGACGCTTCTCGCGCTCGTACCAGCGCATCATGCCTTTGCCCGACATGGTCAGCGCCATATCCAGGACGATGGCGTGGTCGTCGCTGCGCGGGATGGCGATGCCCCAGGGGTTGGTGCCGAGCACGACCTTCGCTGAGCCCCAGGGCGCCATTTCGGCGGCGGCGTTGGTGCAGGCCCAGCCGATCAAGCCGGCCTTGGCCGCGGTCAAGGCGTGATAGCCGGCGATGCCGAAGTGGTTGCTGTGGCGCACGCCGACCATGGCGATGCCGCTGGTTTTGGCTTTTTCGATGGCGCCGGTCATTGCGCGGTGGGCGGCGACGTAGCCGAAGCCCTTGGCCGCGTCGAGCAGGGCGTAGGCGGGGGCATTGACGAGCCAGGTCATCGGGGCGTCGGCGATGATGCCGCCGTTTTTGACGCGCCGTGTATAGCGGAAGAGCTTCTCCAGGCCTTGACCCTGACCCGGATGCCACCACTGCGACGCCGTCATCAAGCCATCACTGATGATCGCGGCTTCTTCGAGCGTGGCGCCCAAGCCGCGCATATAGGCGACGGTGAAGGCGCTCAAGGTCTCAAGTGAATAGAGATTGACCAGCGATGCGTCTTGTACTTCGTATGCCATGCGCGCGACCTTACATGAAGGGGTAATCAAGCGGGTTGAGCACCGCTTCGTTGACGACGAACTCGGGCGGGCTGGTGACCAGGTGGGCGACCATGTCCGCGACTACGTCGGGGTCCATGCTCTCGCTGCGCCTCAAGACGCCGATGGGCGCGCCGCGCCAACCCGTGTCCATGCCGCCCGGGTAGAGAATGGTCGAGCGGATATTCTGCGCTTTTCCGGCTTGGGCAATGGCGTAATTCAGTCCGGTCAAGCCGAACTTTGAGCTGCCGTATGCCGGGCTGCCGCCGCCGCGCAAACCGGCCGTGCCGGAAATGTTGAGAACGTAGGCCGATTCGGCGCTGAGGAGACAATCCCACAAGGCGCGGGTGAGGTAGAAGACGCCGGAGAGGTTGACGCCGATGACCGCGTCCCAATCGCTGCTGTCCGTTTCCTCGAAGCTGCGGGGCGCGGGTATGCCAGCGTTGTTGATGAGGATGTCGACTGCGCCGAAAGCGTCTTGGATTCTCGCGGCATTGGCTTTCACACTTTCCGCATCGGAGACGTCGCAGGGATAGATTGACGCGGCGCCGCCATTTGCTTGGATGGTTTCGGCGACCTGATTAAGCGGATCGGGTCGGCGGGCGAGCAGAACGGTGTGCGCGCCGAGGCCGGCGAGCTTCATGGCGACTGCCCGCCCCAATCCATGACTGGCGCCGGTGATGACTGCGGTTTTTCCGGTAAGTTTCAATTCCATTTGTGAGTGCCTAGTATTTGGGCGACTCGCCGGGTCGTCCGTACGGCCGATTTATTGTTTTTCCGCCACGATGTTCGCCATAGCGACTTTCATCCGCTCCAAGCCTTCAATCAGCTGCTCTTCCGGCTGCAGGAAGGTCATGCGCAGATAATCTTTGCGATCTTTGGAAAAGGCCGAGCCGGGATAAGCCAGCACGTGCTGTTCGCTGAGGATGCGCTGGGCGACCTCGCCGCTATCCATCCCGGTGAAGCCGATATCGGCGAAGACGAACTGCCCCCCTTGTGGCAGGCCATATTGGATGCCCATCGCGTCAAGGGCATCCAGGACGAGGCGGCGGCGCCGGCGATAGGCCTCCGCCATCATTTCCACCGCGTCTTGCGGACCGGTGAGCGCGGCGATGCCGGCATGCTGCGAGATGACCGAGGCGCCGCCGCTGATAGCCGCTTTGAGTTCCTTGACCCGCGCCATCAGGTCGGCCGGTCCGACGATCCAGCCNNCCGCCGGGCAGCGATGCCGGGCTGACGTGTTCGAAGTCGTCATAAACGAAGAGGTCGTAAATGTCATCGGCGATGACCATTAGATCATGCTCGATGGCGATATCCAGCATCTCCCGCATATCGGTCGGGGAGATGACGCTGGCGGCGGGATTGTTGGGCGAGACGAGCAGCAGCGCGCGCGACTTGTCGCTGACGGCGGCGCGGACATCGGCGGGGTCGGCGCGGAAGTCATCCTGGGCGTAGGTCTGCACTTCGACCTTGACGCCGCCGGCGAAAGCCAGCGAATCGGCATAGGTGTTGTAATTGGGCTCGGGCACGATCATTTCGTCGCCGGGGGAGAGGACCGCGAGGACCATCAGGAAGAGCGCTTCCTGCCCACCATTGGTGACGACGACTTCCGACGCCGGATCGACATCGATATTGTTGACGCGCTTGACGCGGGCGGCGATCGCCTCGCGCAAGGCGGGCAAGCCCTCGGGCGGAGTGTAATCGCTGTGATGCTTGACCATGGCCTCTTTGGCGGCGGCGACGATATGCGCCGGCGTATCGAAGTCGGGATCGCCTCGGCCCATGATGATGACGTCATCGTAGGCGCGTGCCTCGCCGATCAATTGGTAAAGCAGATTGGTGCCTTGGGCTTTCTTCTTACTCATTCTGTTTCCTCGTATCCGCTCAGCCGAGCGCCTGTAGCGCGTCCGCACTGGCTGCGTTTACGTTCAAGCGAATGACATCGGGCGCGCCAAAAGATGCCCCGTCGGCGAAGCGGAAGCCGGCGCTGCCGAGCTTGGCGGCCGCCTCTTCGGAGGCTCGCAGCGCGATGATGTTCAGGGCATCTCCAGAGATGACATCGAGATTCAGCGCGGCCGCAGTTGCCATGACGCTGCTTCTGTGCTGAGCCAATTGCGCCAGCTTGAGCCCCCGCGCTTCTTCGAATAAACTGCTCGCTTCTAGGGCAGCGAACTGGGCGGCGGTGCTGGTGCAGATCGCCATGATCTGCTTCTGCGATTGCATCGCTGGAATCTGACCCTCGGGCGCGGCGATATAGCCGATGAACCAACTTGCCAGACCCATGCCCGGCCAGGCTTCACCGATGGTCGTGATTTGCGCGGGCCTATCTTCAATCGAAGCCAGCGAGCTGCAGACGCCGTCCACCCATGCGGCGAGACCCTGGTCCCAAATTGCCGCCGCGCCGCCATCTCGCAAGATTTCACCGATGGCGGCAACTTCTTCGCTGGTGTATGTTGCGCCGCTTAGACGGGAGGGCGACTCGAGGTAGAGCAGGCGACAGCCGCCGGCGACGGCTTCAGAAATGGCACCGATCGAGGGGAGATAACCGCGTTCAGCATCGACGGACAGCGATATGACATTACGCTCTCTGACGCCGAGCGCCTTCTGAACGCCGGGATGCGCGGCCGCCGGTATGCCAATGCTCTCGAAATTTTCGCCGATCTTTTGAATGCTGAGGAAGCGCGATTCCTGGACGCCGGCGGTGACGATGATGTTGCCAGACTCATAGCGCCCGCCAGCCGCGCTGTTGAGGTAATCGGCGATTTCGGCGCGCAGGGGCGCGATGCCGGGGACATCGACATAGTGGGTCTGTCCCGCTTCCAATGCCTCCGAGGACGCCGCGATGATCCGCTCGTCCAGGGGGCTGAGCATGCCATCGGCCGCCAGGTCTTTCGCGTGCCGCGCGACCGGCGAAAGCAAGGGCGTGTTCAGCGCCGAATTGGCGTCATGCGCTACCAGGATTTCCGCTTTGGTTTTTGATGCCAAACTCCTGCCTCCTCTATATGCTCCTAAGCGAATTGCCCGCCCTTGCATTTGAGCGAGCAATCCAAATCGGACGGTCTGAGCAAGCGCGCCCACGGTGATGGCTACGATGGATAGTTCCGACACATTGCAATGCGCTGATTAGGCCCGGCTCGTCACTCAGTCACGAGTTGCAATGTGTGAAGTCGACGGCGATTCTGTTAGTATTCACAGATGTCGACAATTGTCGCGCGAATGCGGCAGATTATAGTCTTGCCGCTAGGGCCTGTCAAGCAATTGCTCCTGTGCGGACGCTGCGGCCAATCGACAAAATAGAACACACTAGCGTGGCTGGGAGAAGCGTCGTCTTGCGTCACTCCAAGGGCGCTGGGATGCCGCAGCGCTAGGAAGAAATCTTTGGTTTGAGATGAGCTATCGCGCCGGTCGCATCCGTCACGTTCCTGGCTTGAACAGACGGGTGCTGTTGTTTTTGTGCCACAGTCTGCTCTTTCATATCGCCTTGCTGGGCATCGCCGATATTTTGCTGAACTTCTATCTGGTCAGCATCGGCTATGACACCGCGACGATCAGCCTCTTGCAATCGCTTCCTCGGCTAAGCGGCTTTCTCATCGGCTTGCCGATTGGTCTGGTCGCAAACCGAGTCGGCAATCGCCGATTGATTCTACTTTCGACGGCTGGCATCGCGCTGTCGGTCGCTGCAACCGCGCTGACGCAGAGTCTGCCGATCATCGCCGTTAGTCGCTTTTTGTGGGGCGCATGTTTTGGCGCCAACCAGGTGGCGAAGCCGCCCTTCATGGTCACGCTGACCGACCGCAGCGAGCATACGGCGCAGTTTTCTTATCACAATCTGGTCGCCATGTTCGCGGTGGCCATTGGTAGCGTGGCAGGCGGTGTGCTGCCGCTAATCGCCAGCCAGACCCTGTCGATTGTCGGCACTGTCGAGCTGCGTCCGGAAGAGATGCCCATGGCTTATCGCGCGTCGATAATCGGCGCCGCGATCTTGCTGCTGTTGAGTAATGTGCCGATTTTGTCTTTGCGGGGCAAGGTGGCGAATGGGGAAGGCGCAGCGGGATTTGGCCTGTGGCGGTCGGCGCCATGGCGTCGTCTTCTTCGACTGACATTTCCGCTTTTCGTCTTTGGCCTCTCGGGCGGATTAACTTTCCCTTTTTTCAATTTGATTTTCCGCGAGCTATTCGGGATCGCCGATAGCGCGGTCGGGGG
>JAAXID010000156.1 GCA_012270545.1 Anaerolineae bacterium
CCCTTCCCTAGCTCGCTGGGATGCTCTGATCTTGCCCCGCCTCGGTCGGTGTGTAGAAGTCGATCAGGTTACGCAGCCAAGTGTCGGGCGCTGTCTCAAAGGCAAGCGGCGCGCGTGTAGCGGCGGCCTGCTCCGGAGCGGCATCCAGGTCGATAGCCTTTGACGAGACGATCTGCGGCCGCGGCTTGAGCAGCGCACGCCAATCTATGTTCAGCCACTCAGCGACCTGCCAACTGTGGATTTTGCCGCAAGTGAAGCACTTATAGAACCCGTCTCTGCTCCAGCCGGCGCTCGCTTCTTTGTCCTCGTGCTGTGGATTAAGACAGTGGAAATTCTTCTTGGTGTATCCGCTGGATTTGAAATCTGAGGCGATAAGACCTAGCTTATTGGTGATAGCTTCGTTGACGGCATCCCAGCTCCCCTCGTTGCTGTCTAGCGAAGCGAGCGGTTTTGCTGCCGGCTTGCGCTTCAGGCGCGGTTGAAAGCGGGGCGGCGCCTCCAGGGCGGCGCGGACCAGCTCGGGATGCGTCGAGTAGAGGCATAGCAGGTCATTGGCGTCGCCCTTCTCGGGGATGCCCGCTCCTGCGACCCGGCGATACTCGCCCTCGCCTTTCCATTCTGATCGATGCAGCAATGTCCTCAGATTGGAGGTGCCAATGTCGCCCGCTTGATCGTTGTCCGCCAGGTAGACGAATCCCCCGACGCCGAGCTCAGTAAAGATCTTTGCGATGTCCTTGGGGATATTGCGGACGCCGTAGATGCCAATGACATTTTGGATGCCCAGGCGATGCAGCGACCAGACATCGAATTCGCCTTCGACGATGGTGACCTACCCGCCGGCGCGGGCGATCTCGCGCTTCAGGTCATCCAGCGTGCCGACATAGTAGAAGGGCTCGTCCGTCTTTTTCCCGCCGTATTGCCATCTGAGCTTGGCTTGCTTTTTGCCCTTTACACTGCCTGACTTGAGCAGGCGCCCGGGCTGCTGTCGCGCCGTCTTGTGCACCAGACCAGCACATCCTGCCCGCTCCAATCCTCATGTTCCACCCGGGCATCGGCGGCGATGGCCGGTTCGAGGATGTGGCGTTGTGAGAGATATGCCGACCATTCCGGATGGTCCTGGATTCTGCGCTTCGGCCTCCCTTTGTATCGCCTGTTATGCGGTCGGGCGCCTGCGTCTGGAATCTGAGGGGCATGGCCATTGCCGCTCTCAAGGGCGCTTGAAGGCGAAGGCTCGGTGTCGTGACCAGGCGTATCTGGTTTGGGCAAATTCAGGGCGTTGTCACGCGCCGAATCTGATTGAGATTTTGAGGCTGTCATGGTAGGTTATCTATGCCTTGCTTGACTTGCATAAAGGCGTGTGTGGTTGGGTGTAGGCAATAAACTACCGTCTGCTCAGGGCGGTTGTTTGCCTTTAGGGCGGCGGTTTCGCGGATGCCAGCTCGTTCAACGTGTGCTGGCCATCTCCGATTGGCTGATAGCTGCGCGTCCGTCTTGGAGCGATGTCCCTGGCGCGCAGAGGGGCGCTAGCGTAGGGCGCAGACGCTTCCGGGGCGCAGCTTGCGGGAGGCGGTAGATGTAACGTATCAGGTTATCATGGTGTGATATCGAACTGCCAAGAGATACAAAATAGTCAATAGAGCATAGCCAAGCTGGCCAAGCGCTATGGCATCAACCCCAAGACCGTCGCCAAGTGGAAGAAGCGCGATTCGGTCAAAGACCAGCCGATGGGACCCAAACAGAGGCGATCTACTGTCTTGTCTGAGCAAGAAGAAGCCATGATCGTGGCCTTTCGGACAAAGACTTTGCTGCCGCTTGATGACTGCCTTTATGCCCTGCAAGAGACGATACCTCATTTGACCCGATCCAGCTTGCACCGCTGTTTCAAACGGCATGGCATCAACCGCCTGCCGCAAGCGGAAAGCAAGCCGGCCAAGAAGCGCTTCAAAGCCTATCCCATCGGCTACTTTCACCTGGACATCTGCCACCTGCGCAGCGCTGAAGGCAAACTCTATCTCTTCGTCGCCATTGACCGCACATCCAAGTTTGTCTTTGCCGAGTTGCTCGAAAGCTCGAAGCGCGAGTTCGCTTGCGCTTTCCTTCAGCGGCTGACCAAGCCCTACCATCCATGGACGAATGGCCAAGTTGAACGGATGCATCGCAGCATCAAAGAGCAGACCGTGTATCGCTACTTCTACCAAACGCACTCGCAGCTGCGTCAGCACCTTGAAGCCTTCATACAGGCCTACAACTTTGCCAAACGGCTCAAGGCGCTGCAGGGGCGAAGTCCCTACGAGTTCATCTGCGACCGCTGGCGCGATAACCCGGACATCTTTCACCAACATCCACACCACCTCACTGCGAGACTCTACAAAGTCAATTGCCAGTGGCAAAGAGGCGATTAATTTATTCAGATGAATTGTACATTCATAGAAGTCTGGCTGGGCGCTGGAGCGCAAGCTGCTGCAATCGGCTGCGGTTATGTGCATGTGGGGCGTGTTCTGGAATCCGCGCCGATATTGGGCTCAACCCACAGCAACGAGAATGCCTTCGGCGTAGGTATCGAACACACGCCGTCCGGTCCAATTGGTTTCATCGTGAAGGATCTATGAAAGAGTGCAACCCAATGATTCACGAAAGCCCCTTCTGTGAAACAAACGCTGCATGTATAGAAACTGAGGCCTTACGTTGAAGTCATCTCTCGAATGAGCTCGCTCTGCATAAACTCAGCGATGCTCTGGTTGGCGCAAGCCATCGGCAAGGCCCAGATGACCATATTTGAGTAATAGTCTTCGCCCCAGACCGGCAACCCGGTATCCGCGTCAATCAGGCAGTGTTGCTTCCATGGCGTGCGAGATGTCAGCGCGACCGCCTCGTAAATCCGTCGAGCGATCTCCAGCCCAGTTTCACGCTGACCGTGATAGATGAAATTCATCGCAGCGCATAGGTTCTCGCCGACGAAAACCTGCGTTGAGTGATCGTTGTTGGGCAGGATATCGACAACCTGGTCGGCATCCGAATCCGGTTTTGAGATGTAACGCGACCCATCAGGATTGACGCCGTTCACTAGACCGTGCCTGGTGGCGCCCATGTTGAGTCGCTTGACGGCGCCAAGGGCAGACTGGACTTGCTCCGCCGGCAGTATGTCGGCGATACCGGTGATCTTGACACACCATTGCGCCATGAGCTGATTGCCCAGCGAGACATCACAATCCGGTCCCTCGCCACTGGTGTTGGCCGGGTCTTGCCAAAGGCGGTAGTATTCGCTATTCCACAGCTTGTCTTGATATGCGGCTTTGCCGCGTTTCAACCAGTCTACGCACTCTATGGCAAATTCATCATCATCCATCTCTTTCGCCATGGCTTCGCCACAGGAGAGCGTCGCCAGCCAAGTGCCCGCCACATAAGCGGACGTGCCCCACCAGGGCCAGATGTCATAGAACTGGTTGGCGGGCCACAGTTCGGTCGGCTGCACATGCGCCTGGTCATTGACCAAGCCATCGCCATCGTCGTCCAGTGAATGCTGGTAGCGTATCGCTCGCTTGGCGGAATCGTAAAAGTGCGCCAGCAGATCGCGGTCACCTGTGCGCAGGTAAAGTCGATAGATCATCTGGGCGTATTGGCCGGAGTTCAGCGGATGCTGGCAATGATAGCGCGGGTCGCGCATGGAGGACTCCATACCATAGGAGAAGGGAATCTCGCCATCGAGTATCTGGAAGTGCCTGAATGCTTCCAGCGAGGTCCTCTCCAGTTCGGGGTAGAAGAACAAGGCGGGCATGTGTCCGTGCATGCGGCAGACCATCGTCTCGGTGATGGGGCAGCCGGTGTGGCTTTCGTTGTGGGTAAACCAGCCGGTATCATCCCACCACTCGTCCACCCGCGTTTTGGCGATCCAGACGGTATTCTTGGACAGGCTGTAGAGGCCCTGCACCAGCGCGTCGCGCAGCCAATTGGGAAGGTCCGAGGCGTAGATTGCCTTCTGCCAGGCCAATATGCGCGCCAGCAACGAATCAAAGCGCCTCAGCGCATCGTCGGCGACGGCGGCTGCATCCTCGTAGCGCGCGGCGTACTGGTGAACATGTAGTTCACGGCCGCTGTCGCGCCAATAGGGCGCATGCCAGGCGAAGACGAAGCGGACGCGGCTGGATCCATTGGCTTCGAGTGTTTGCGCGATTCTCCCTGTGAGCCCCACGTCATCATTGGCGACACAGATGTTCTCGCCTGCCAAAGACACATCGTAGGTTGAGCCACTTGGCGCCTTTGGTGGTTCGACGATGAGTTCTAGATCCACCGCTTCGGCGCGGCTGCTGCGAATCTCAATATCGAAGAGAGCCGCCGGGATATTGCTGTCGGCGCTGTCGCCGAGGATCAAGGGCGCGAAGGCACGTATACCTAATTCCAGCCCACTTGACTGAAATCGACAGACCATGTCGGCGACCGGATGATGTCCCCAGTAGGCGATATCTGCCGTGGACAAGGGCAAACTCTCCCCGCCGGATATTTTAACGGTCAGCCAATCATTGAAGTCAGCGCGCGGCGGCACGATGTCGTTGAATATCGAACAGTGGCCGATCAGGCCGGAACCTTCAAGTGTGAAGTATCCGGTCCCGAGCCCTCCAAGGGGAATACCACCATCCAGCCGGTGACCGTCGTAGACGCAGCCGGGCACAGGATCAGTGAAGCCGTCGGCTTGAATCTCCCTCCACTGATTCTTAGGCAGGTCGGCACTAAAGGGGAAAACGGCCATGTTTGATTCTCCTGAATTAAAGCGGATGCCGGTAGATGGCGACTCAGATGCTCAAGCCGCCTGACAAACCGTCCATAAAGCGTCTGGATGTGAAGGCGAAGATTATGATCAGCGGCAGCGAGGCGATGACGTAGCTGGCGAAGGTGACACCATAGTCAGTGCTGTATCGACCGGCAAAAGATAGCACGCCGATAGAGACCGGTAATCGTTCACTATCAAAGATTGCAACCAGTGGCCAGATGATGTCGTTCCAACTGAAAAGCAAATCCAATATCGCCAGTGTGCTGAAAGCCGGTATGGCCAGCGGCACGGCGATACGAGTCAGGAGCGTGAATTCGTTGGCGCCATCCAGCCGCGCCGCCTCAAAATACTCCTGTGGCAGCGTCTCGAAGAATGTTCGCATCAGGAAGGTGCCGAAGACGATTTCAACCGATACCCAGGGCAGCACGACGCCCTGCAGGGTATCGTCCCAATCCAGAGTGATGATGACGCTGAACATGGGGATGACGAGCAAGATGCCCGGAATCATGATTAGTGCCAATATGGAAATGAAGAGCAGATTCCGGCCGGGAAAGCGATAGCGGGCGAAGGCGTAACCGGCGAGTCCAGAGATGACGAGCGTCAGAATTAGCGTGGGAATGGAGTAGCTGAAGCTGTTTAAGATCGCCCTACCTATGATGGGCCAGGCGCGCACATAGTTTTCCGGATGCAAGGGCAAGGTCGGCAGCCAGAACTGCTGGAAGAACTGCGCATTGATCTTGAATGAGTTGATGACGGTGAAGACGAAGGGCACGTAGGTTATGATGGCCAAAATCAGCAATGCTAGCATCAAGGGCCAATCGCGCCTCAAGGCGCTAGACTTCGACATCGTATGCCCTCCGATAGCGCATTCTCAGGATAAAGATGCTGAGCGTCAGTGTCATGAGCATCAGCACGGCGCCGATGGCCGACGCGTACCCATGCTTGCCATAAGTGAAGCCCTGAATATAAAGATAGTAGGCCGGAGACATGGTGGTGTTGATGGGACCGCCCTGTGTCATCACGAGCATGGGCGCGAATTCCTGCATGCCCTGGTTCAGGCTCAGAATCAGAATCAGCGCCAGCGGACCGCGAATCGCCGGCAGATCGATGGCGAAGACGCGGCGCAGGCGGCTGCAGCCGTCGATCAGCGCGGCATCGTTGACTTCGCTTGACAGGTTTTGCAGCGCGGCGAGGATAATCAAGAAGCCGAAGCCGGCCACAGCTGGGAAGCCGATGAAGATCAGCGCCGGCAGGGCGGTATCAGGACGCCCCAACCAAGGGTAGGGCCGCGCCATCGCGCCGATGCCGGTCAAGAATTCATTGAGCATGCCCTGGCGCCCGGCGTAAACCTGCTGCCAAACCAGCAAATTGACCGTGATCGGAATGACCATCGGGATGGTGAAGACCATGCGCCAGATATTGCGCCAGCGGTCGCTCGTCAGGTTATAGACCAGTTCCGCGCCCACAAAAGCCATGACCAGCACCAGCGCGGTACGCCCGACCATGTACTTCAAGATATTGCCCAAGGACTTTATGAAAATCGGATCGTCGAAGAGGGCTCGATAATTCTGTAAGCCGATGAATTCGCCGGGCTCGGGGATATTCCAATAGGTGAAGGAGTGAAAAATCGCGGAAACAGCCGGTATGTAGCGGAACGAGAGCAGCAGAAGCAGCGCGGGAATCAAAAACAGGATGGGTACATAAATCGGCACGAAACCGCTGCTCAGCTTCCAGCGGCTGGAGTCGCTTTTTGCGCTAGCTGTCGGCTGTGATTTCTGAGTCAATTGTTAGGTCCTTCGAGGTGTGAACCGGGGCCAGAAAGCCCGACCCCCGGTACACGGATGCTAAGCGCTCAAGCGCATCCTTCCTCTTCAAACGCCACTACGGGCACCAATCGTATCCCACCTGTTCGCAAAGGGCGGCGGCGCCGCTCTCCCAGGATTCCTGCAGCAGCGCTTTGGTCTCTTCTTCATCGGTCGCGCCCAGGAAGTAGCCTTGCATGATCTGCGTCCAGTTGTCGCCGTGCTCAAGGGTCAGCCGCGCGGAGGGATCGCCGAACAAGCGGTCTTGCAAGGAGGCCACGGTCTGGAAGTTGGCGAGAACCGGTCCGACCTCGGTGCCGGCCACTATCGGGATAAAGCCGGCGAATTCTTTTGACAAGGGCCCGAAGTTTTGCGGCGCGGACATCCACATCAGGTAATCGACGGCGAGTTTCAAGTTGTCGCCTGCAGCCGTGGCCACCGGTATACCATATTGACCGGCCGAACTGGGTCCGCCAACGCGATAGATGGTGCCGGGCGCGCCCTCGAAGTCGTCTTCGGTGAAGGGCGGCAGGTAAGTCAAACCCCATTGGAACGAGGCCGAATTGGTGATTTCTTTGTTGTCCCAAGTCCCGCCCCAATAAATGGCGATCTGCTCGCCGAGGAACATACGCAAGACATCGCCCAAGCTGGTGATGCCGATGTAGTCGATGGGCAGGATACTGACGTATTCTTTGGAGATACGCAAGTAATCGTCCATGCGCGGATCGTGAGCGCTCAGGACGCCGTCATGGATGGCTTTGGCGTATTCCTCGGCGTTCAGCTGGCGCCAGTCCAGATCCGGCTGCATTTCGGAGTATTTGTCCATATAGAGTTCCGAATGCCGGTCCGCCCAGACAATACTCAGCCACAAGCTATCGGCCCAATACCAGGTACTCCAGCCGGTGCCGGGCATGAAGGAACCAACGGCTCCCACGCCGAGCGTATCCTGGATGGTGTGCATATCGGCGATAAATTCGCCCCAATTGGCCCAATCCGGTTCTACGCCGGCTTCTTCGAACATGGCGACATTGTAATACAAGGCGGTTTCCACCCAGTCCAGCGAGGTCTGATACCAATGCCCATCGGGCGCGCGGGTCGTATTCATTGCGTTTGGCGCGAAGGAATCAGCCCAACGTTCGTGGCCCGGGATGCCTTCGGCGATATAGGGGTTCGGCATTTCAAAGTATTCGTCCAGTGCCGTCCACCAGGTATCCATAACGCGATTGCGGTTGAACCATTGATCCCACACGATATCGGGCGCTTCGCCAGCAGCCATTCGCGAGGACAGCCAGGTAACATAATCGGAGCCGCTGGGAATATCGGGCAAGAGATTGACTGTCGCGTTGGGATGCATGTCCATGTATGCCTGCGCGACTTGCTCGGCGATCGCTGAGTGTTCCGGATGCTGCTCGGGCCGGTAATAAACCTGAAGGTGGACAACGATTTCACCAGATATATCGCTGTCTTGCGCCAGCACCGTTCCAAAGGCCGCGAAGAGAAGCGCGGCGATGAGAAGTAGTGACAGTTTCTTAGACATCATATTGCCTTTCACAATTGTAATCAGTAGCTACGGACGAAAGATGACGCATTTCGCGTATAGGCGCACCTCCTCGGCTGTTGTCTAATCATAAACCACCAACAGAAATCTTCTCCCCACTGCTTGGCAGGCTCAACATAATGCTTAGCTCTGCGGCGCTTTACCCTCCAAGGACTTGCTGGCGAAACGCTCGCGGTTGGTCAGCTGAATCGTCATGCCGCCGTCGGTGAAGATATTGGCGCCGGTCACATACGAGGATTGTTCGCTAGCCAGGAAGAGCACCACATTGCCCACTTCACGCGGGGATTGCACGCGACCCAGCGGGATATTGTCCATCCAGTGCTGCCGCGCCATTTCAGCGTCTTCGGCGGCGCCCTGGATATCGTTCCAGATCTGCGTATCGGTCAGGCCCGGGCTGACGGCGTTGACGCGAATGCCGTAGGGCGCGAATTCGATCGCCATCGAAGCCGTCATCATGCCGACGCCGCCTTTGGACGCCGCATAGGGCGCGGCGGCCGGCAAGGTCGCCACCGTATGTACGCTGGCGATATTGATGATGTTTCCGCTGCGGCGCGCGACCATCACCTCAAGCGCATAACGGCTGCAGAGAAAAGTGCCTTTGAGATCGACATCGACGACGCGGTCCCAGTCGGCTTCGTCCATCTCCAGGGTCGGCTTTACGAAATTGACACCGGCATTATTGACCAGCGTGTCTATCTGTCCGTAAGCAGCAAGGGTTTCGTCGATGAGTCCTTTGCAGTCCTGCGCTTGGGAGACGTCTGTCTCGACGAACAGACCCTTACTGTAGCGCTTTTGCAGATCGGCAGTGACGCGCTCGCCCTGCGTCACATTGATGTCGGCGACGACTATCTCGGCGCCCGCTTCGGCAAAGCACTCGGCGATGCCGGTTCCAATACCGCTGGCGGCGCCGGTGACGATGGCGACATGTCCGTTCCAGTTCATGAAGAGACCGTTCCTCCAGCAGCAGGCTTTCTTTTCGCAGTATGCCTCGCACTATAGCGCGGCGGCCTATGTATTGCAAAGCGACGCTTTCAGTCGCCCAGGCGGTAGAAGGCGGCGGCGTTGTCGCGGAAGAGTTTCTTCAACTCCTCGTCTGTGCAACCCGCGACCGCCCAGTCAAGCGTTTGCACCCAGCGCGGATACGCCGTCGCTTGATACGCGACCGGCCAATCGCCACCGTACATCACGCGATCAAAACCAAAACATTCGATGACATGTTCAATGTAAGGTTTGAGTTGTTCTTTGGTCCAATGGCGATGATCCGCCTCCGTGACCAGACCCGAGATTTTGCACCAGACGTTTGGAAACTCGGAAAGGGTCTTGATTTCGGCGCGCCAGGGATCCATCAGGTCATGCTTAATATCCGGCTTGCCAATATGATCCAGGATGAACTGAACATCGGGGCATTGCGCTACCATTTTAATGGTGTTGGCCATTTGCGTGTGCTGGATGCAAATGTCGAAGTTCAGTCCATATTCTGGCAGCAACTGTACGCCGGCGACAAAGTCCGGGCGCAGGCAGAACTCGATATCGGGCTCGAACTGAATGATGCGGCGGATGCTTTTGACGCGCGGATTGGCGGCCAGCTTCTCCAGCGCTGGACGGGCGGCATCGCCGAGTTCCAACGGCGCCCATGGGACGATTCCTTGAAGCCGGCTGTCCCGCTCCGCAAGGCTCTCGACCCAATCGGCTTCTTCCTGAAATTGGGAGACGTCCACTTCGGCTTGCAGGAAGACCATTTTCTCTACAGCGACGGGTCCGCAGGCGCGGTCATAGTCTTCCAGCAGGTAGGGCTTGTTGAGCAAGGGGATGTCATCCAGCCAGGGATAGCGCAGACGCTGCGGATCCCAAACGTGGAGGTGCGTATCAATTATTGGAAAATCCAGCATCTGTTTTCCCCTTGCATGTTCGTCATCAGCGCTCGTTTGTGGCCGATGAATCTGAAATCCATTATCAAATGAATCGGATATTCGATGCAACATAACCAAAACTGGATACCATGTCAAATTCTGGTGAATTGCGGGCCGTGGGAGCAGACAAACTAGCCAGACAAGTGGACGAATCTTTGGTAATCCATCGATGAAATTTTCATGATTGCTTATGCGCGGTCAAGAATTCCGATGTACCAACTCGCCACGAATGATGTGACCAGGAGTCAGTGGATTTCGCTTTGCATGAGTATCCCAAAGACCGTAGCGCCGTTCGCTTTATTGAAGCCCCCCTTCTGTGAAGCAAACAGTTCATATTGGTTGCGGATTTGGACAATTTTGCTGTCATTATCCCTGTCTGTTTGCTTCAGGAAATGTCGTCAGATGTCCGAGTTCCTACCAGATAGTCTTCGAGAATGGATGGGATACTGCCAGCACATGGCGCTCGACGGTTTTCGCTCGGAAGCAGTGACGCACAAGAATCAGTTCCATCCTGCTCGTTTTTAAGCCTTCTTTGAAGAGCGATACGGGCAAGAGAACATCAGCTCGTGCGTGAAGCGCGATGCCATAGCTTGGCGCGAACATTTGCGATCTGAAGGACTTGCGGCATCCACGATCAACAATCACATGGCCTCACTCTCGGGATTTGCAACCTGGGTGCAAGCGCAAGATGCGACCGTGTTCGTGATGGGTGTTCCGACAAAAGGCATTGGCGACCTGCCTCTACCGCCGCTAGAATCTCGCGCGCTAGACGAAGACCAGGTTCGGTCATTGAAGAATCTATGCGATCGTCTATTCCCATTTTACCGCTTAAAGAATCGCAGGTGGCTGCAATCGGACAGGGAAGCGCCGCTACAAGCGAGAGCGCGTCCCTGGCGGGACTACGCAATGGTGTTTGTATTGCTGTCGACGGGATTGCGGCGTTAAGAATTGGTACGACTGAATCTCAGTCAGCTGAGTCCTGCTGGCGCGGAGGAATTGCGTCAGGCTAGACGCGAGCAGATCAATGGCGTGGTAGGGAAGGGGAAGACCCAACGCGACGTATTCTTGTCGCTGGATGCGCGCCTTGCCTTGGCCGATTATTTGGAGAAAGAGTATGCCGGCGATGTAACGACGGATGTTGCCGAACAAACGCCCGTGTTTCTGTCCGCGATTGAAGCAGCGCCGCGACGTGTCGATGGCCGCTTATCGCCACGTTCAGTCAATAACATTTTGGCGAAGATCGGAAAGTGGCATGACGCCGGCATCAAGGACGAAGCGCGACATATTTCTCCACTGCGTCCACATGATCCGCGCCATACCTTCGCCTTCCAGTTGGCAAAAGTCACCGGGACAGACAGTTACGAACTAGAGCATCGATTGGGGCATCAGTCGCAGCAGTACATACAGCGGTACACGAATCCGCCTGAAGATGTCGCAGCATTGTATATCGAAGACTTCTAGTAAAGGTCGCGACAAGTTGCGTCCGCGCTGTGAAGCAGCGATTATCGCGAATGCTATTTGGTCGCGCACAACTAAATCAAAAGGCAATTCGTTCGCGGCGAGTCTTGGCATCAGAAGGCATAGCATAAAGCATTGTCGTCGAAGCCTTGGCCTGTCCGGCTTGTGCTTGCATGTCATGTAGGAGTGCCCCGTTTTCCAATGCCAAGGTAATGTGAGTACGCCTAAGATCATGTGCGGACAGGTGATCTATTCCTTTTGCTTGTTTGCGACTCCTAGCAACCGGTAAATGGTGAGAGCGTGCATCGGAATATCAGCAGCAAATTGAGGATTAGGTCCGGCGGTCAACCTCGGGAAAACGCATTCGTATTGATCCGCTTGCAAAGCGCGTAACGCGACCAGCGATTGCTTAGTATCGTCAGACACATCCGCGATGGCGACAATTCGCTCCTTATCTCCCTTGCCATGCCGGACACGTACAAGTTGGGCGTCCAAGTCGATATCTTCCCAGCGGAGCGCGACAACTTCGGAACTGCGGAGCCCAGTGTAGATCAATAGACGCAGCAGGGCATAGTTTCTCACCCCGTAGTGGCGATTATCCTCCGCCCAAACCTCGAGCAATAGCGCGACTTCAGTTTTGCTCAATGCGCGATGGCTTCGACGTCCGCTGTTTTCCGAGGACATGTGCTTCATTTTGGCAAACTTCAGCACTCGGCGGCGTTGCGTCCCGTACCATTCACCCCGCGTCTCTGACTCTTCAAGTCAGTCCAGTAGACGAAGTATGTGGGTCTTCTTTGATTGCCGGGTACTGTGAGATATCTCGCCTTCGCTTAGGAAGGCATAGATGTTCTCGAAGCTGAGATTGAAGTCGTCGATTCCATTTCTCTTGGCAAATGCCGTCCATTAACGATACGTATTCCTGTAGACCTTGCGAGAGGTTTCAGCCAGTGCCTCAGAAATGAGCTCTGGCAGCACAGAAAACTGGTTGTCGGGCGGCTTGGAGTTGATGACAGTTGACGCGCCATCTGCTGCTGATGACTGCCACGCCACATAATGGCAAGGATGACGACTTTGACCTGTTTATGAAGCTGCTGGATCCGGACCGCTTTGAAGGACGCGCGCGAGCCGGCGCGCGTCGCAGCGATGTAGACGACTTAATGCGTCGTATGATCAAAGAACGGTTGCTGACCTTTGAAGGCAAGCGGCTCTTCACGGAGCGCCGGGCGATATCCGTCAACTACGATCTGTCGCCGGAAGAACTCGACCTCTACGAGAGCGTGACCGAGTATGTACGCAATGAGTTCAATCGCATTGATGAACTGGAACACGGCGGGCGGAAGAGCGCAATTGGCTTCGCTTTGACAATCTTGCAGCGTCGCTTGGCCTCATCGCCGGCCGCGATCTATCATTCGCTTCGTCGCCGACGTGAAAAGCTGGAAACACGTTTGAAAGAGGAAGCGGTACACTCAGAAGTTGTCTTACAGGCAACAGCGCGCAGTTATGACATCAATCTCGATGAAGACTTGGAGGATGCGCCGGACAGCGAGGTAGAGGCGATTGAGGCTGAGTTGGTTGACCACGCAACTGCCGCCACGACAGTGGCTCAGCTCGTTGACGAGATCGAATCGCTACGCCGGCTAGAACGGCAAGCGCGGCAAGTACGGGACAGCGCCATGGACAGCAAGTGGCTTCAGATGCTGAGTTTGCTGCAAGACACACAGGAGATGAAGAATCCTGATGGCACGGCGCGCAAGCTGGTCATCTTCACCGAGCACCGCGATACGCTGGAATATTTGACTGACAGGCTAAATACAGTGATCGGCCGACCGGAAGCGGTCGTGACAATCCATGGCGGCACGCGCCGCGATGAGCGGCGTAAAATCGAAGAGGATTTCCGCCACGACGCCGATGTGCAGATCCTGGTGGCCACCGACCCCGCCGCAGAAGGCATCAACTTGCAGAGCGCCCACCTGATGGTTAATTATGACTTGCCGTGGAATCCAAACCGGCTGGAGCAGCGCTTCGGGCGCATTCATCGTATCGGGCAAAGACAGGTTTGCCATCTATGGAACCTAGTCGCGGGTGAAACGCGCGAAGGCGCCGTCTATCAGCGCCTGTTGGAGAAGTTGGCGAGAGAACGCGATCGGCTAAATGGCCAGGTCTTCGATGTGATCGGAGAGCTATTCCGTCAAACACCGTTGCGCCAACTCATGATTAGGCTGTGCGTTACGGCGACAGTCAGGAGGTGCGAGACAGGCTTAAGATTGAAATAGACAATGCCACCGATCAGGAGCGCGTGAAAAAGATCGTTCGTGATGACTTACTTGTCACGGGCGTCATGGACACGCGCAAAGTTGAGGAAGTACGCGCCGAGATGGAGCGCGCCCGGGCCCGTAAACTGCAGCCGCATTTCATTTCAGACTTCTTCCAAAATGCCTTTCAGGAACTGGGTGGCACACTCCATGAACGCGAGACTGGACGATTCGCCATCAACAATGTGCAGCCGTCATTCGCAATCACGCTATGGAACGCGGGCTGGGGCCTATTGCACGAAGGTACACGCGCATCTGCTTTGACAAAGGCCAGATTTACCAAGATAAGAAGCCGGAAGCGGCTTTCATCTGCCCGGGGCATTCCCTTCTCGATGCGACCATCAGTCTTATTCTCAAGCGGGAGCGCGAAACTTTGAAACGTGGCGCGATGCTGGTGGATCCCAATGACCCGAGCGATGCCTTGCGCGTCTTGTTCTACCTGGAAGGAGCCATCCAGGACGCTGTGCCCAGCCGCGGAGCCGAGCAAACGGTCGTCTCACGCGAGGTGCATTTCGTCGAGATTGATAGCGACGGGAAGATTCACGAGGCCGGTACCGCGCCTTACCTCGACTACCGCCCCGCTGATGAGGAAGAAAAGGCGAAGATTGCGCCACTGCTGGGGCAGGATTGACTGCAAGGCGAGACGCTGGAGAAGAGGGCCGTGAACCACGCCATCGAACACCTGATGCCCCTACATCTGGAGCGGATTAGGGGGCCGCGAGACGAACGGCTGAACAAGACCGAACGGGCAGTGCAAGAGCGGCTCAGCCAGGCGATCAATCATCATGACGGTCGCGCAGCCCACTTCCGAGCGCGGGAAGCGACGGGGAAGGTCAATGCGCGGCTCAATCGTATTCAAGAAGAACAGAAGGCGGATGATTTACAGGAACGATTGGAGGCGCGCCTGGAGCAAATCGCGCAAGAGCGGCTGATTAGCGCAGCGCGTCCGACTGTGAGGGGCGGCGCCTTGATCATCCCCATCGGCGCTCTGCAAGGCAAAAACATCGACCCGCAGGTGATCGACACGCGCGCGAGTGAAGCGATTGCGATGGCGGCCGTGATGGAGACGGAGCGGGCGCTGGGCAACAAGCCAAAGGATGTCAGCGACCAGCGCGGCATCGGATACGATATCGAAAGCCAATCCGGCGCTGATGGCAGACTGCGTTTCATCGAGGTCAAGGGTCGGCGCAAAGGCGCGAGTGATGTGACGCTGACCAAGAATGAGCTGATCACCGCTTTGAATAGCCCCGAGCAATTTATCCTGGCGCTGGTCGAGATAGATGGCGAGCAAGCTACGAATGTTCGTTACCTGCAGGGCTACGACTTTAAGGAACCTAAAGCCGCCCAATTCAACTTGAAACAACTGATCGCCGAGAGCTCAGCGCCGCGCTGATTGAAGCGACGCGTCAGGGTAGGATAAGCCGCAAGGACAGGCGGAAGCCGGGCAGAATATCGCCGCCGCTCAATTCGCCGTCCGAACCAAGGACTTCGCGCTGTTCCGTCCCCCGCCGCCAGACCTCGGCCGATTGCGACTGCGGGTCGATCAGCCAGACCAGAGCCGACCCGTGACGCAGGTAGGTCTCGGCTTTGCGGCGGACCTGCGCCCAGGATTGTGAAGGTGAAATGACTTCCACCGCTAAATCGGGCATTTGCGGTACGTAGGTAGTAAGTGCGCGCGTCGTCATGCGCGCCTTGCCGATGAAGGACACGTCCGGCAACAGTAGGCATTCCTGGTTGCCGGGCGGGCGAAAACCCACTTCGACTCCCACTCGGCCCAAATCGCGCGGAACCACATAATTACCTAAGTGCCGCGCTATCTCGCTCGCCACTTCCCCATGCAATTCACTCGGCGCCATCTTGATACATAACTCCCCGTCAATGAGATAGTATTTCTCTGTCGGATGCCGCGGCTCTTGCTCCAGCCGCCAGACATCATCCACTGTGTATACGCGCTCTTGAGTCGCCATCGTCATCTCGCCTTCAATTTCTCGCTACGAGAACAAGTATAACACGCGGGCGGTAGCCATTCGTACAACCCCCATTTTTGGGGCAGTGCTTCCTGTATGCAGAGCGAGCGCCGCGTTGCCATTTAACGCAACACTTACTTCAGCGATGGATAAGATAATGCCCGCAGCCAAGAAACTGATCGAAGTCGCCTTGCCCCTCGACGCCATCAACGCCGCCAGCGCGAGAGAGAAATCCATCCACCATGGCCACCCGTCGACGCTGCATCTCTGGTGGTCGCGCAAGCCGCTTGCTACGACACGAGCGGTTATCTTCGCCTCCCTGGTCGATGATCCCGATGACCCGAACGCGCTGCCCGCCTTCGTCGACGCCTGTGGGAAACTGCCGGGCGATGGGCCCAACGTCGGCGCCAAAGGCGATAGTCCGTGCATGCGCCTCTTCGATTTCATCGAGCGCCTCGTCACTTGGGAAGCGACCACCGACGAAAAGATCATGGAGCAGGCACGCGAGCTGATTCGCATCGCCACCAATGGGAATCCCCCCGCCCTTGCTCGATCCCTTCGCCGGCGTGGGCAGCATCCCGCTGGAAGCCCAGCGCCTCGGCTTGGAAGCGCACGCCAGCGACCTAAACCCGGTGGCGGTCATGATCAACAAAGCGATGATCGACATTCCGCCGCGTTTCGCTGATAGGCTGCCGGTCAACCCGCGCGACCGGGTGAGGGGCACGGCGGGCGACGCGGCCTGGAAAGGCGCCGCCGGACTTGCGGCCGATGTGCGCTATTACGGCGAGTGGATGCGCGAGCGCGCCTTCGAGCGCATTGGGCATCTCTATCCTAAGCATAATGGCGAAACGGTAATCGCCTGGCTCTGGGCGCGGACGGTTATCAGTCCCAACCCGGCTGTGAATGCGCCCGTGCCACTGGTGCGCTCCTTTGTACTGAGCAAGAAGAAGGGACGAGAATGCTGGGCGAAACCAGTCGTTCACGGCAAGACCGTGAGCTTTGAGGTGACGAAGGGTCTGCCACCGCGAGGTGAAGATGGCACCGTAAAACGAACGGGCGCCAGATGTATTATTTCGGGAGAACCAATTCCCTTCGACTACATCCGCGCCGAAGGCAAAGCCGGCCGAATGGGCGCGCAACTGATGGCGATTGTGACCGAAGGAAAACGTGGTCGCAATTACTACAGTCCCGCCCAAGAACACACGCAAATCGCTGAAGTGCAGAACCGGAATGGGAGCCAGTTGGTGACATTCCGGAGGATGCGCTGGGATTTAGGATTCAATTGTACGGCATTCACAGATTTAGCTCACTCTTTTCACGTCGACAGCTTAAAGTGTTGACTACGCTGTGCGACGTACTAGTAAATGTAAAACAACAAGTCCAACGTGACGCGATGAGAGCTGGCTTAGCGGACAGTGGCGTACCTTTACGTAGCGATGGGAAAGGCATAGATGCTTACGCAGATGCGATTAGCGTTTATCTTGCATTTCTTATCGACAAAGGGGCAGATTTCTGGTCTCGCAACACAACCTGGATTCCTAACACAGAGGCAGTCGGTCACACTTTCGTAAGGCACACCTTGTCTATGGTTTGGGACTACACCGAAGCTAACCCATTTTCCACTTCGTCGGGAAGTCTCGGCAATCTTATCAATGGCCTTTTCAAAGTCTTTGGCATCTTCGGACATGGCTCAGGGCAAGCTAGGCAGGAGAATGCGCTATCAGTTCAGTGCGACGGCAAGGTCGTATTATCCACAGATCCTCCCTATTACGACAACATTGGTTACGCTGATCTTAGTGACTATTTCTACGTCTGGATCAGAAAAAATCTGCGAAGATCATATCCTGACGTTTTCAGTACTGTTTTAGTGCCTAGAGCCGATGAACTGATAGCATCCGCGCGTCGACACGGTGGTAGCGAGGCCGCAAGAGGACGCTTTGAAAAAGGCATGTTGGCAACATTTACCAACCTTCGTGCGTTTGTAAGGCCCGATTTTCCTATATCTATCTTCTATGCGTTTAAGCAATATGACGCAGGTTTTATGGCCTCGGGCCAAGCGCATCCACACAGAGAATTCCAAATTCGGCGAGAGCGATTTCCAGCACAGGTTGGGAGACGATGCTCGCAAGTCTGATTAAGTCAGGCTTTGAGATTATCGGAACTTGGCCCATGCGAACCGAACGCTCCGCACGTTCACGTGCTTTGGGATCTAACGCCCTCGCCTCATCGATCGTACTCGTCTGCCGTCCGCGACCCGAAGACGCCCCCGGCCACCTCCCGCCGCTTCCAGGACGAACTCCGCGCCCAGCTCCCCGCCGCCATCGCCGAGATGCGCACCGGCAAGATCCTGCCGGTCGACCTGGCACAAGCCAGCATCGGACCAGGCATGGCGATCTACTCGCGTTACAGTCGCGTGCTGGAAGCCAATGGCGATCCAGTCTCCGTGCGCGCCGCTCTCAGCCTGATCAATAATGTTCTGGCGGAGACACTCTATGAATTCGTCGGCGAGGTCGATGAATACACGCGCTTCGCCTTCGATTGGTTCCAGCAGCATCAGTTCGAGGCCGGTGACGCCGGCTCAGCGGAGACGCTGACAATGGCAAAGAATACCTCGTTGCCCGGGCTGGAGCGCGCCGGTCTGATTGAGTTGGGCGGTGGTAAGGTGCGCCTGCTACATTGGCAAGAGTACGATCCAGGCGCCTACGACCCACGGCGCGATGCCCGCCCCACCGTCTGGGAAGGCACGCATCACTTGATCGAGCGTCTGAATACACACGGTGAGATCGGCGCGGCTATGTTACTCACCAGGATGTCGCCGGAGTTGGCCGGCGCGGCTCAAGACCTTGCCTTTAGCCTCTACGATATCTGTGATCGAAATGGCTGGGCGCGGCATGCCCGTGATTACAACGGCTTGATCGCCAGCTGGCAAGGCAGCGATGGCATCGCCAGCGAGGCGGCGCGTTTGAGGAGCGAGCCGGAACAGGGTGCTCTGCCGATAGACGTGGATTGAGCAATTTCGTGCACAAGGCATTTTGCCCGCACTTCCCAGGTCGCATAGCCTTAGATTTCTTCGCGGGAATCTTGGATCTGATTTAAGTTCCTTTCAAGCACCACTTTGCGGTATGCGCCGCTGCAGATACGGGTTTCCTCGACTAAACTGGCAGCCAATCCTATCGTTCATGGCAGCGGCAACGCTACCACAGTTATTGGTCATCGGAATTAAATGACATTTACTCACGAGATACAGCGAGGCAACATCATCCGCAAGCGATCTAATCAAGTCATGACGAGCAAAGAAACAATGAGGCGATTCAACGCCGCGTTCGATTCAATGGCCAACGGATTGAGCCAAGATGACCTGGCTGAGATGATCGCGGCCATGATCGGGGTGAGAACCATCGATGAGGTCCGGGAAATGCGCGCTCTCAAGACCAATGCTGCTGCGCGCCGCGGCAACCACGAGCATATCAGCCGTCGTGTCTGCGCGGACATCAGGAGATACATGAGCTGGTGTACACGTTGTCTGGACTGACGGAAGAGGGCATCAAGAATGTGGAGGGTGGGTGAACCCCAATAGGTGGGCAGGTAAGTTGATACCCGACAGATTGTTGAAAATGGTCGATTCACCCGCTATTCGAGGCACAGACAGAGCACGGATTTTATTGAGGAACCGGCAATGACCCAACCTAACTTCAAGAATCAACCGAGGGTATCTGCGGGTTTTTGATCATCGCTATCGGAATGTTGGCTTCGTCTCGCTCTTGGGCCCAGCGCTTCGCATCTTCGAGAAATGTATCTGAATTGAAGGGAGTTCCCTCACCGTTTTTTGCACGTTCCAGCGACCGGTGGCAGCTGTCCCGAAATTTCGCTAGGTCGCGCTTGCGCTTCTCATCGTAAGTCGCTACTCCGTTCAGCCATTCTCCAACTGAAACGTTGGCGGCTTTTGCTCTTTGCCGAGCCAACTCCCAATCTTCCTCGTACATTGCGTTCGGTTGCATGTTCGATCCTCTGCCGTCTTCTTTCGACTATATCCAATTTCACACCGGATCACTGTAAACCAAGTGAGTGTTTACTCACGAGAACGGGCGGCGAAAGGTGGCCCGTGAAGGCGACTTAGAGAAAGCGATCTCCGCATGAGCGAAATGATCATTCCCGGCGCGCCCGGCCGCGTAAACATCGTCGCCGACACCAGCGACGAGCAATTCCAGCTGCTGATCGAGTTGATCGCCGAGAACCTGGCGCCTTCATCCAAACGCGTCTACCGGCATACCTATGAGCAGTGGCGTGATTTCACCATCCGCAACCAACTCGATGTCTTCGATCTCAGCTTCGAGAACCTCTCGGCTTTCTTGAACGAGCATGAGTTGGCCGGCGCCACCCGCCGCGCCTGTAAAGCGCATATGTTGCGCCTGCTCGATTGGCTGGAGGAATCGCCGACGCGCGGCGAATGGTATGCGGTGCAGCGGCGGCGTCTGCTCAAATTCCTCAAAGGGGCGCGGATGGAGAGCGAGGGCGGCAAAAGCCGCAGCAAGCGGGCGCTGAACCGGGCCGAGGTGTCGAAATTGCTGGCCGTTTGGGAAGATGATACCCGGCCGCTGGGGGTGCGCAATTACGCCCTGCTCCGCTTGATGATCTATACCGGTTTGCGGCGGGCTGAGGTGGTGGCGCTGCACTGGGATGATATCGACTTTGAGGACCAGCTCGTGACCGTGCGGCAGGGCAAGGGCGGCAAGGAGCGGATCGCGGCGATCGCCGATATCACGGATGACACCATCCAGTCACTATATGCCCTGTGGGAGGCGCAGAAGGGCGCCTACGATCATATCTTTCCCGCCATGACCGCCGGGTATAATCCGCGCTTCTACACTGACGAGGCGATGAATGCCGAGACGATTGTGCGCGTGGTGGGCGGCAGCGACAAGCGCATTGGGATTGAGCGTTTATCAGCGCATGATCTGCGCAGGACGCATATCACTTTGGCGCTGAACAGCGGCGCCCCGCTGCCGGATATGCAGGCGCAAGCCGGCCATGCCAACGCCGCTACCACCCTGCTTTATGCCCGACCAGCTGATGCCAAGTCAAGACGGTTGCGGATCGCTTTCTGAGGGGAAATCGGCATAGCGGTAACTGGAGGGCGCCATCTGAGATAGCGCTGGTGTGACTTACTCGTGATCGAGAAGAGGAGTGGTAATGACGGCGAAGGTCGAGAAAATCAGGAAGATGCGGCATATCTGGGAAACGCAGGTTAAGCCACATGTACAGGACTTGATGGGCAAGGAAGATGGACATTATGCCGCCATGGTGCTGGTAGCCCACGGTTGTGAACATGCCCTTAAGGCGATCCATAACCCCAAGGAACGAAACGTAATGCAAGAATCCCTGGAGTCTGTGCTGAGGCTGCACGACTTCTTACAGGCTGATTCAAGCGGCCGGTCAGTAAAGACTGATATCACAAAACACTGGAGGAGAATAGACGCCCACAAAATCGGGGCAAGATCACCAGACCAGCCGGAATACTGCAGCAAAGCATCCTTTACTGACAGTTACATTAGCTCACCTTTATGAGTCGAATCTGCCGCTGCAGCAGCGCAATACCTGGTCCACGAATTCGCTTGCCGAAGCTGATCGGGAACCCACGGGCACACTTTTCTACTTAAAGTGAGGGGCAAATCGACGCGTTCTGTTGATCGCGCGGCATTAACATCGAAAATGGGGTGGTCCCGACAAGCGCTTCCAGACGGCTAACCAAGCGCGGTCAAAGACGCAAGATACTGTCCACCGCCCCCGGAATATCCAAAAAATCTGCGCTGTAGGCTTCGCGCAGCAGTTGTACCGGTACGAAACGGTCATATTTGTCGCGCTGGAGGTTGTATTCGCTGACCGGTTTGGCGAGCGCCTCGGCCGTTGGCGGTTCCTGGCATAGACGCCGCAAGTGCTCCATCAAGTCGGAGGCGGAAGCGCATGATGCCTCCACCACCAGATAGGAGGGCGGATCCTGATCAGGGACGCCGAATCCGCAGTGTCGGAGCAAGAGGACAAGGGTGGCGAACGGTCGCGTGCCGCACCAGGGGAAGAGAAGGAAGCGATTGTCGGCCAAGGGCAATATAGATGAGGCCGCCAGGTCGACCCGCTGCGCCGCCCCTCGAGCAATCCCCAGGCGCAGGCGAGCGCGGTCGGTCATGTAAACATAGTCGGAGTCGGATAGCAGGATCTGTCGCATCTTCTGCAGAATCCGCGTGTGAATCTCGACACCTGGCGAGGTCCACCGGGTCTTGCCCCGGCCTTTCGCCCGCGTCACTTCAACGATACGGCGTTCTGTATCCACACTCAGCACGCGCCACATGAATCCCGCGAGCACCAGCGTGCTGTCGACATCAGGCGCGTCCGGTATCGTGCCTATCTCACGAGATTTGTCGCGCACGCGGAACTCATTCGCAACCATGAAGACCGAATAGAAGCGGTAGTTGTTGACGATGTTTTCCGTCTCCAAGCCGATGATCAGACGGCCAGTTTCCGTTTCTTGCAAGTGTTCAATATCGAGCAGATAGCGCAGCAGCTGGCGGAATTGCTCTGCCGTGACATCTTTGAATGGCGACAGGGTTAGGACGCGCTCAGCCAGTTGCGCGGGCGTAAGCTCAGTATGTGAATAGAGGATGCTCAATGTCTGGTGGTAGAGCAAGCTAAAGGGCAGGCGGGGGATCTGGGGCGGTTCGATCCACTTCTCTTCGGCGTAAAGCTGAATGATGGCGAGGGTTTGCAGCAAGTTCCAGGGCACTTCTTCGCCAAAGTGAGCGGCTTCAGCTTGGTTCTCCGTGGTATAGGAACACATCCGCGGCGGAGCTTCACGCCGGCCCGAACGGCCCAGGCGCTGCACAAAGCTGGCGACTGAGTGCGTGGCATTGATCTGTAAGACTTGATCTAGCTGCCCGAGATCGATGCCGAGTTCCAGGGTGACGGTCGCGGCGACGCAGGCTGATTTGTCTTCCGCTTTCATCGCCGCTTCCGCGCTCTCTCGATAGGGCGTGGAAACATTGCCGTGATGCGCATGATAAAAGTTGGGTAGGCTGTCACGCTCAGAGATCCGCCGCATGTTCAGGCTGATCTCTTCCACCTCGCTCCTGCCATTGGCGAAGATCAGCGTCTTTGGCGACCGCCGCGTCATCTGGTGAATATCCATGAAGTATTGTTCCGTGTCGACCAGCAGCGCATCCAGGTCGCTTGTAGGTCGTTTGTCTTCGGAAGGCAAGAGAAAATACTTAACAGCGAGTTCAAGCTCGGACTTGCCCGGTCCCATGATCTTCTCCACACCGAGGCTTGAGCGGCCGCGCAGCCAAGCCATCGCTTTTTCGGGCTCGCCCAAGGTGGCGGACAGTCCGATTCGCCGAGCCGGCGCCGACTGAAAGCGCTCGAGGCGCTCAAGCTGGCACATCACTTGCCGGCCGCGATCCGAGTCGATGAAGGCGTGAACTTCATCAATGATGACAAAGCGCAAGTCGCCGAAGAGGCGCCTGAGTTCAAACGTCCGCTGCATCAACATCGCTTCCAGCGACTCGGGTGTGATTTGCAGGATGCCGCGCGCCCGTTGCAGAAAACGCTGTTTCTTGGATTGGGAAACATCGCCATGCCAGCTTTGCGCCGGGATATCGCTGTCTTCAAGCAAGCCAGTGATGCGGAAGAACTGGTCATCGATGAGCGCCTTGAGCGGACCGATGTACAGCGCGCCGATAGAACTCGGCGGGTCGCGGTCGAGCTCCGTGATAACAGGAAGGAGCGCCGCTTCGGTCTTGCCGCTGGCGGTGGCGCTGCAGATCAGGACGTGATTCTGCCCATCCAAGATGGCGTCGATGGCTCTCGCTTGAACTTCACGCAGCGTTTCCCATTTATGGCGATAGATGTATTCCTGGATGAAGGGCGCGAGCTTGTAGAAGGCGTTTTCGCTCATCAGATCTGGAAGCTGGCGTAAGGCGACGAGCCATTATCGTCATGGATTTCGGTCGCCGGCGTCAAGGCCTCGGGGTCGGAATAGGGTTCGCCCGTGGTGAATTGGACCTCGCCCACGAGCGACTCGAAGCTCTCCTCGGGATTTTGCTGCAGCAGGTTTAGCAGAACCACGAAATCCCGCAGCACTTCACGTGGCGTGAGCAAGGTATCGGCGCCGATACGATGCAAGACAATCGACATAAAGGCTTCGAGATGGCGGTCCTTGATCGCGGCCTCGTACTTGTGGTGCTTGCTGTGAATCTCGCGAATCGTCTGAAGCAGCAGGAATATCTCGCTGTGGCTGAGGACATCGAGCCGAATCAGGGGGCCCGACATATCGCGCAGCCCTTGCCGAGCGAAGCGGCTGTCTTCCAGCCGCGTCTTCAGTGCTTCGTATCCGTACAGCCCGCGGCGCTCATCCTCCACCATCTGTGGCGTGGCGCCGAAGAGCACGCCCAGGTACTCGGCTTTCCCTTGCAGCGTATCATTCAATATGCTGAGCAGGCGTTCGTAATTATTGTTGCGGGATACCTTGTGGGAGATGTGATAGAGGCTGACCGCCTCATCGATGAATATGATCAGGCCCTTGTAACCGATTTGGCGCATGAAATAGGCGAGGAGTTTGATGTAGTCATACCAGGTGGTGTCGTCAATGATGACGCGGACATTCAGCGTCCCTCTGGCCTCCGTCTTAGTATTGAACTCGCCCCGCAGCCAACGAATGGCATTGCTTTTCAGATCGTCGTTGCCTTCCTGGTGGCCACGCCAGTAGGCATTGATGACAGTGGCGAAGTCAAAGCCATGCACCATGCCTTCCATATCAGAAATGGTCGCGTGAATTCGCGCTTCCACCTCATTGGCGAAGCTGGGCAACGATGGGCTGGTACCCAATTTCACCACTTCGGATTGGATGTTGTTGATCCACTTCTCAAGCAGCGCGGCGAAGGCATTGCCGCCGGGGCGCGTATCGATGGCCATATTATTCAGCAGTTCACGATAGAGCTCGAGCCCTTCGTTTTTCGAGCCGGTCAAGCGCTTCTGCGGACTGAGATCGGCATCGGCGACGACGAACTTTCGCTTGAAGGCATAATTGCGCAACAGCTGCAGCAGGAAGCTTTTTCCGGTTCCATAGCGGCCGACGATCATGCGAAAGGTGGCGCCGCCCTCAGCAACAATATCATCCAAGTCGTTGAGCAGCGCACCCAATTCATCTTTCCGCCCGACGGCGATGTGTTCCGCTCCGGTACGCGGAACAACGCCGGCGCTCAGCGATTGCAAGATAGCCTGCGAAGTACGTTTCGGGATTCGTTTTGCCATACTTGACCTCAACTGTGTATTAGATAAATGTGCGACGCAGATTACAGACTCATTGCTCAAGATATTCCGGGTGCTGGAGGATGTATTCGACTTCATCGCGATACTCTTCCAGCACGATGCAGAGACCGTCTTCTTCGATAATCAAGGTATCGCCGATCTCATCCAGCGCGATGCCGTTGATCTCATCGATAATCACGCTGATGAACTCGCCCGGAAACTGGGATTCGATCGCATTAGCCGGGCATTCCCAGCCATGGGCCATCATCACAGCGATAAGCTCCGCCCGATTGTCGTCGCTGGCCCCTATGATGTGCGCGACTTCAGCCAGGTCAGTCAAGAGTTCAGCCGGCGTGCCCTCTGGTCTCTGAAGAAAACCCGTTGTGGTGGGCTCGTCGCCGTTGTCTGAGCCCCCACTCACACCGCTCGCGGCAATCTGAACTCTTTCGCCGATTGGCGCCCCTTGCTGCTCAGTCTGACCGACGCGGTCTGCAGCGCCGCCGGCAATTGCCGCGAAACGCGAGAGGCGGAGCATGGCGCGCGCTTGCCTGCGTCCACCAATCCGGGACCAATCTATTGCGCTAGTCTTTGCCAGCGGCTTGGCAGGGACGTCGATTGGCGTCGGCGATTCTTTCGGCGCTTCCGGCACCCAGCTTGCCGCCGCTATGAGCTGCTCGTCAACCGATGCTTCCACTGGCTTTGCCTCTTCGCTCACAGGCTCAGCATCCGCAAGCAGGCGATCGCGAATCGCCTGTGAATCTTTGGCCAGCTGCGCGATTTCGGAATGGTCGATTGACAGCTTCCGCCTTGGCGCTTCCGGCTGCAGCGCGGTTTCGATGACGGACTTGCTCGCTTCTGTCAACTGGATGCCGCGAACCCGATATCTGTATCCCGCTTGTCCGCGCAGGACATTGTCGGCATGCTTGATGATGCTGTTCAGAGCCGAAGACAGCGGTTCGACCTCCGTCCAGGCATAAGTCGCGGCGATTTCTATTTCCGTTCCTATATAATCATGTACCGCGCTGGCAAAGGGCGCCCGGCGGATGACTTGCCGGCGCTCCGGTTGATGCATCTGAAAAAGCGTCTTACCCCGTTCTTTTCGTGCCGCTTCATCAATGGCAATCAAGGCTGTCTTATACCCCTGATGCAGGTCGGTCGATTCAGAGAACTTCTTGTAGAATTTGCTCTTCGTCGGATTGTATTTCGCCAGCGCAAAGAGGATGCTGACCGGCAAGGCCTCGAATGAGTCGCCTGAATTCACCCAGGTTTCAAGGGCAAAGTTCAGATCCGTGATGTCAGCTACCTTGCTAACTTCGCTGTACCAGTCCAGCGCGTTCGGCGCCAATTTATGGAGGACGATGAAGTCGGCAATCCAATCCGGCAGATAGCGATCCAGCTTTGGCTGCAACTGCCGATAGTAGCGCCAGAATTCATCAAGGTGCTCGAAGGCTTCATCCGGGGATTCGAAGCCGATCAAGTTGATAACTTCATAGATATGGACGAAGAGATAGCTCAAGTCGGTCGGCAGCCAGTTGCCCAGGCGCAGCTGAGTGCGCCAATAGAAGTACCAGCGCTGTTGCGCAGCACTCATAGACTCGTAAGTGGGCCAATGCTGCATGAAAGGGACCGGCTCGGCTCGGGTTTCGGTCCGATCCACAAGCGCTTTCGCCTGCTCAACGAAGTGAGTTTCATTTCGTGAGAAAGAAGCTCTAAAGCTGTCGTTTTGGGTACGAGCGGGGATGGGAGTGTCTTTCGGCACATCCTCCGGGACCGGCATGCTCACGCGGTGATATATTTCCTCAGCGCGGCGCGGCTCATGTTCTACGGTCACGGTCTGTGATAGAGACGGCGGCGTCTTGGTATCGCCAACGACTTCCAGCGGGTCGACCGCGACCAAGTCCTCCGGTTTGCGTGAAATGCGACCGTTCAGGTGTTTCAGGCACTCCAGCGGGTCGATCAGTTCCAGGTTCAGGTCGAGAAACTGATGTCTTGTCGTGCTGACGCTAATCAGGCAGAAACGACCGGGTTTGCCGGTGCCAGGATGTACCTTGTCGACGAAGCCGCTGAAGATGATGGTGTCGATTTTCTCAGTTCTGTCGGCGCTGTAGATCTCGTGAAGTGTTCGCAGCGGTATCTGCGCGAGGACCGATGCATACAGTTGTTTGCGCTGTGACTGGGGCAGGGCGGTCTGCGTGATTTCATCGCGCGCCTTGACATAGCGATATGCCTTGGCATCCGGCACCGCTTCATAGCTTGGCAAATCGTGCTCGATACTTAGCTGCCGCGAGTTCGCTGTGTAGACGAGTTGCGACTTCTGGGGAAAGGGCTCCGGATAACTGCCATTCTGCAGAACACGCACGAAATAGTCTTCTACCGCTTTTGACTCGCCAGCGGAAAAGCGCTCCTGAATGCGCGCGATCTTCTGATTCTGTTCGAAGGCGTTGTTGCGCCGCACATTCATGCGTATCTCATGGTCTGACTTGGCCCGCTGATACTCCCTTTCCGCTCGCTCGTATCGCTTGTCGCCTTCTGAATACAGCTGCTCATATTCGCGCTTCTTCCAGGGCAACATCTTGTTCAAGCCAGCAGGCGGCGCCGGTACATAATCGCCTCGCCTGGGTTTCTCTTTCTTGAAGGGCTCGATACGTGGTGTTGTTTTTAGCTTGTCCAGATCGATATAGCTATCCCGAGACAGTGCATCTTTGAGGATATTCTGCAGCTTGGCGAATGTAGCTTCCAGTTCGGTATTTCGAGCATCCGACTGAGATCGTCGTTGCTGCTGCCTATATGCGTTTGAACGTGTTCTTTGAGACAAGATAGTTTCCTTAATGGGGACCTGTATCAAATCAACCGACCCAATATACCTTAGTTGCCTTTATTTATGTAATTGTATTTCCTATGTCTCTGGCATTCTTAGAGCTGGCGGATGTTTTCAGTATCCTCTTGCCTGCAATGACCGTGTTATGTTCAAGCGCAGATTTGGGGCTGGAGCATCCTGTCATGCGCTAAAGGACATGAATTCGTGTATCGTCGTCATATATAATGAAAGTGGAATTCAAACTGCTGGATCGAATTTGAATGCCCGCCAAAGATCGCTATCACGATACCGTTGTTCGCTGCTTGATCAGGGCAGGGTGGTCTATTATCAAAGAACAGTACACCGTTGTCGTGGCCGAAAGCGATCACGATTTCCGAAGGCTGTTCATCGACATCGCGGCGCAGTCACAGACTGAGCGGATTGCGTTGATCGAGGTCAAGTCGCTTGAGCCTTCAGCAATGCATGCGTTTATGGAGCTCGTGGGGCAATATTTGGTTTATCGGACGGCACTGGACTATATTGGTGATACGACACCATTGTACGTTGCCATAACCGAAGCGGATTATGAAATCATGATTGAACAACCGCTGGGTCAAAGGGTCATCGGTGACCGGCTCACGGAGCCGATTCCCTTCCTCGTATTTGACCCGATTGTCGAGGAGATTGTGAGATGGATACCGGAACCATAAAGAATATCTTGCTGGAAGAACTAGAAGGCTATACGGGCGAGGGTTTGAACGACTTTGCCTATCTGACAGCCAACGAAGCCGAGCAGCTTTATACGATCGTAGACATTGCCAAGGTGCGAGAGAAGCGCCTTGTCGGCACGGTGCTGGTTGCGCGTCTGGCGGGCGACCAGGTGGTCATTGAACTGGATCGACATGACAAGCTGCTCGTTGATGCGTTGAAGGCGCGCGGCGTGCCGGAGTCTCAGATCGTCTTGGCCTATCGCGGAGATGCGCTCCCCGCCTAAATGCCATGACGCTTAAAGCAACGATGCAGGCTGGCGCGGGTCAAATGCGGGATCCTCTCCTGCAGGGCGTAGAGGCAGTCATCAAGCGACAGCAGGGTCTTGCGGCGAAAGGCAACGAGCATGGCTTCCTCTTGCGCGCTGAGGATGGTCGAGCGCGGCTGTTTGGGCCCCCATCGGCAAGTCCTTGACGGAATCGCGCTTCTTCCATTTAGCGACCGTCTTTGGGTTGATGCCATAGCGCTTGGCCAGCTTGGCTATGCTCTCTTGACTATTTTGTATCTCTTGGCGGGTCGCCTCTGTCGTTGTGGCCCGAGGGTGTAGAACCTGTCCAATAATGCTTCCTTTTGGCAGTTCGATATCACACCATGATAACCTGATACGTTACAGTTAGATGCTAGTTGGGATCTGACGCAGCGGGTCAATGAGACACTCAGCAACTTCGGCTGTCGTTCGGGTAGTCCGATTGCTATGCGATTTTATGAACTGGCGTCAGACAATCTACCAAGCCAATGCGCAACGCGGGTTCTCTATCGAAATTGTGTCCAATGCCTCGTTGTCGATTCCTTCGGTCCGAAGCATGTCAAAGAACGTCGTGAATACGTAACCGTATCCCACCCCTCCGAAAGCACAGAGGTCACTCCGATGACATCGGTCGCTGGAGAGGAGCAGCTTATGTGTCCAGCCCAGGCGCACGAGTTCGGCAAAAGCGCTGGCTCGCCGCGAATCGGGATTCATGTGGTTACGACCAACCGTGTCAAACTGTACATAAGCCCCGGTTTCGAGAATCGCCAGATGGTAGGATTGGTCTAGACAGGTGTCGCAATGACCGATGATTACCCGGCTTAAGTCCACACCTTCGTCTTTGAGGATTTCGAGCTGTACAAGCCCAACCGGATACATGGAAGCGTGTGTCGTGATTGGCGCGCCAGTCGCTTTGTGGGCGCGCGCGGCGGCACGCAGCACCCGTTCTTCTTGCGCCGTTGCATAGTCGAGATTAATGCCAATCTCACCGATGATGCCGGCGCGGACTCCTGTGCCAGCGACGCCATCAGTGAGCTCAGCGATCATCATGTCCGCCAGCTCAATAGTGGAGAGCGCGTCGATTTCGGGCGGATAGAAGGGCTGACGATACCATCCGGTACCCATGACCATGTGCAGTTCGGTCGTCTCGGCGACTCGGCGCAGCGCCAGAGGATCACGCCCCAGATCCGGTGTTGTCACCTCGACCAGAGCTGTCCCACCAACAGCCCGCAGAGCGGCGAGTTCTTCGACTGCCAGCGCCTCGTCATTCAGCAACTCGTTCAAGCGTCCGGTTACGCGGTAGATGTCGCAGAAAACGTGCTCGTGCATGAGCGTTCTGCCGAGAGCTGATGGCTCGATCGCGCCCAGGACGGTATGGATTTTTTTGACCGCGGGCATAGGCGAGTTAGTCGCCCGCCAGGCTGAACTTGATGATCTCCGCGCCTTCCATCAGCACACGCCGGCAGCAGGTCGCCAGCGCATCCAGGTCGTCGCCGATTTGGGCGAAGACGTTCACGGGCTGCTTCATGTCCACGGTCAATCCGCGCGAGATGAAGATGCCGTAGGCGATGTAGATCTCATCCGGGACCAGGACTGGCTCGTCGGCGACCAGGAAGGACAAGGCGCCGGCCGGTATGCCGGCCACCCGCTGGTTCTCGCGCTCTACGGTCAGATCCGGTGGCAGGCAGACGAGCGCCTGCCCCGATACGATGCTGTGATAAAACTGATATTCGAACGGTAGCCGCGACTTGATGGCAGCGCAGGTCTTGGGCGCTTCCGTTTCGAGCAGGCGCGCGTGGAAGACGCCGCCGCCGGAAAACTCAATCTTGATGCTGGGCATATCGGATGGACTCCTCCAAATGGTCTATTGAATGAAATGTCCGCCCGCCAGTGTATCCGTGCCGGCGGTGCGACGCTCGCTCAGAAGATGCGGTGCTTCATCCAGGCAGCGCTGTTGAAGAAGCTGGCGGCCGCGCTGCCTGGCGGGACTAATTCATCACAAGCCGCGGCCAACTCCTCGCTTAGCGTCATCTCCAGCACGGGCAGTGCGTGCTCGAGCTGCTCCAGCGTCCGCGGGCCCACCAGCGGCGCAGTGATGCCCGGCTGATCTTTCACCCAGAGCGTGGCCAGCTGCGCCGCGGACAGGCCGTGCTCGGACGCGAGCCCCACCACCTTGTTGCCGATTTCGATGCCCATTGGCGTGATGCGCTCGGAATAGATGCCGCCGCGCAGCGCGCCGCGCGAATCCGCCGGCAAGTCGGTCGCGCTGGAATAGCGCCCGGCCAGCACGCCCTGCGCCAGGGGCGACCAGGTGATCAGCCCCAGCCCATGCGCCTGGCACATCGGCACGAGTTCGTTTTCGATGCGCCGATCCAGCAAGTTGTAGGGCGGCTGTTCACTAACGAAGCGGACGTAGCCCTTCAGCTCACTGACCATGATACCTTCCATGATCTTCCAGGCCGGATGGGTCGAACTGCCGATATAGCGTACCTTGCCTTGCCGAACCAGGTCGGTCAGGGCGTTCAGCGTCTCTTCAACGGGGATCGTCGGCGACGGCCGGTGAATTTGATACAGGTCGATATAATCCGTCTGCAGCCGCCGCAGCGAGTCTTCACAGGCGCGTATGAGGTGCAGGCGGGACAAGCCTTCGTCATTGGGTCCCGGGCCGACTTTGTAGAAGACCTTGGTCGCCAGAATGGTCTCATGACGGCGATTGCTGCCTGCCAGTATGCGCCCAATCATGCGTTCGCTTTCGCCGTCCGAATAAGAATTGCCGGTATCAATTAGATTGATTCCAGCATCGAGGGAGCGATGAATGATACGGCTCGCCTCATCTTCCGGCGTGGGGTCGGCGAAATTTCCGGTGCCTAATCCCAACGGGGCGATCTTGACGCCGCTGCGACCCAGTTCACGATACACTATGTACGCCTCTCCTTAACGGTATCCGCGCTGCGCCACGCGCGCCGCTTCGACATACAGAATGAGACGGATTCGGCGCGCGGGTTATTCCGGCGCAGACCTGAAAAGGCTTAGGCTCATCAGCGTTGATAAAGTCCGAGCCTAAGCCGAAAATCTAGCAGCGAAACGTGATTTCAACCACGCACCAAGCGTTATAGGTGGTGGAAGCCGTAGCCATCTTCCAGCCTGTTGGCGCTACTCATGAGCTTGCCGTCCAGATAAATGTCTGGGTTCGCCATCATGATATCCGCGTGGTAGGGACTATATCCGACGGTGCCGGCAAACTTGGGATCTTGATAGCCGAAGCCGAAGTCCACCGACGCCAGCACCCGCTCGTCTTCCATCAAGTGGCCCGAGATGCCCGCCTGGGGGTTCAGCCCGATGCTGAAATGGCAGATCTTGTAAATGACGTCGTCGTTGCGCGTCGCCAGCCAAGTCCGCATCGCATCACCTTCGCCATCGCCGACAACCTCGGTAATTACGCCGTCGACGACGATGAGCGAATAATTGTTGTGAACCAGGCCACTGACGTTGTCGCTGGCATCGACCACAATGGTGCCGTTGATGCTCTCTTCGAGCGGCGCGATGGACACCTGGGCGCCCGGGTAAAAGTCGACTTCGCCGTCGTAAGTCAGCGCGCCATCGCTCACCAGGCTCGGGCGCCCGCCCATCTTGAAGGAGATGTCGGTGCCGTATGGCGATGTCACGCGACATTCATCGGTCTCTTCCCAAAGTTTGGCGATTATATCTGCGTTCTCGAACATCTTGTCCAGATCAACGTTGACCAGCGCGGCGATGCAATAGTTCTCGATGCCTTCCACCACCGTGGATAGATGGCGCGTGCCGTTCCTGCGCGCTTCTTGCATGGCTGGGGCACGCACCATGCCGCCGCAGAGCGTCAGTACATACTTGCTGTTCAAAACGGCGTTGTTAACGATAGGACCCGGATCGCTGACCGTGCCTTCTTCGTACCAGTCTTTGATGATCAGCGTCGTATTCGCGCCGGAGCGCAGACCGGCCGAAAGCAGCGCCTCCGCCAGATTGAGATCGTTCTTGGGGTCGGCGACAATCAGGAAGGGCTCGCCCTTCCCCGGATTGACCAGTCGATTGACGGATATATCGGCAAATTGGTCCCAAAATACATGTGACCGCATGACAAACCTCCTATAGTAGACAAATCGCTTTCAATACTTGTGTCCAGCTTAATCAACTCAACAAAATGCCCTGATAGATTTTGTCCTTTCCACCCGATCAACGACGTCCTACGTTACTGGGATCGAGCCAGTCCCTCACCAGCTCGCCCAGCAAATTGAAGCCGACCACAAACATGAATAAGGCCAGGCCGGGGAAGGTCGACGCCCACCACTGGTCCAGCAGGTAATCGCGCCCCTCCGCCACCATGCGCCCCCACTCGGGAGTCGGCGGCTCAATGCCCAAGCCGAGGAAGCTCAGGCCGGCGGTCGCCAGAGCCACGAAACCCACGTCAATGGTAATATTCACGATGATGGGGTCAAACCCATTGCGGATGATGTGCCGCGTCACGATGCGAAAATGGCTCGCGCCGAGCGCCTGCGCCGCTAGGACATATTCTTCGTTCTTGACGCTCAAGACCTGCGCGCGTACCAGCCGCGCATACGAGGGCCACCAGGAAAAGCCAACTGCTATCACGGTCTGAAACAAGCCCCTTCCCAAAGCCGCGTTCAAGGCGATGGCGAGCACGAGCGAGGGAAAGGCCATCCAGACATCCGTCATGCGCATCAGGAAGCTGTCGACCCGACCGCCTATATAAGCCGCCAGCGAGCCGATGATAAATCCCAGACCGGTGGCGATGCTCAATACAACACAGACCACCCAGATCGTTGTCCGGGCGGCGTATACCACGCGTGAGAAAATATCCACGCCCATATGGTCCGTGCCGAAGGGGTGTTCAGCGGATGGGGTCAGGAATTTGTTTCTTAGATTCAGCAGCGTGGCGCTTTGGGAGGTGAACAATTCCGGCGCCAGCACCATGACAATCAGCAGCGCCAGAATCAGCAAACCGAGGATCGACATCGGATTATGCCGAACAGCAAAGGCAAATCGACTGCTCTTAAAGCGTTGCCAGGCCCCGATGTCCTTCTGCATATCGAGGGCTGACAGATCGACTGCTGCTTTCGTTTCTGCACTCATCGCGCTACAAACTTGCTTCTAGCTATAATGGATACGGGGATCGAGAAAGGGATAAGTCAGGTCGATGACGAGATTAACAAACATAAACGTAAAGCTCGCTGTAAGTGTCACGCCCATAATTACGGTGATGTCATTGCGAAAAATGCCGATCCAGGCGTAGGTACCCAGCCCGCCCCAAGAATAGATGATCTCAATCAGCAGTGCCCCGTTCAGCATAAACGCTACATAGAGACCCAAAACGGTCACGACCGGCAGAAGCGCATTCCGCAGCACGTGAGACCACAAGACCTTCCTTTCCGCCAGCCCTTTGGCGTGCGCGGTACGCACATAATCGCGATGAATCACACTCGCCATGGCCGAGTTCGTCGTGCGCGCCATGGCGCCAATCTGTCCTAGGCTCAGCGTGAAGGCCGGCAGGATCAGATGAATGAGCGCATCTTTGAAGGTATCCCATTGACCCGCCAGGATTGAATCGATCAGATACATATTCGTCACGCTGGGCGGTGGCGGTGTGGCCAAAGTCAAACGTCCCGACAACGGCAAAATATCCAATCTCCCGGCAAAAACCAACTGGAAAACCAGCCCGGCCCAAAACACCGGAATCCCCACGCCGATCAGAGAGCCGGTGATGATCGATGACTTGAGCCAACGTGATTTGGTAGAACCGGCAAGGACGCCCAAGGGGACGCCTATGGTGAGGGTGAAGCACAAGGCGGCAATGGTCAGTTCCAGCGTCGCCGGGAAAAAGTCCCTAAGCTCTTTTAACACCGGTTGGCGCGAAACGATTGACAGTCCTAGATCACCCGACAACAGCCGCTGCATATATTTGAGGTATTGAATATGCAAAGGCTGATCAAGACCGAGCAGTATGCGCGTCTTCTCGACCTGTTCTTTGGTGGCGAATTGCCCCGCCCTCGAGAGCGCCGGATCGCCAGGCAGCATGTTGGAGATGAAGAATGTCACAAACGTGACGGCGATCAAGACCCACAGAGCCTGATACAACCGGCGGAGTATATAGTCACCCAAGGCTGATCACCCCGCAAATGGGGCGAGCCGAATCGACGACTCTACTCGCCCCCTTGCTGACGATATCGAGCCTACATATCGTCAATGTAGATCTGATACACATTCTGCGTGTAGCTATGTGGCGGTGACCACTGATAGCCTTTGACGTTGGCGTGTGATGCCGAAAGCGCCATGCCTACCACAACGTTGACATACGGCGTTTCCGCATCCCATATCGCCTGTACCTGCTTGTAAATCTCGCAGCGGGCTTCAGGATCCAGTTCGACTTTGCCGGCCTCCAGCAGCGCATCGTTATCGGCATTGCTATACCAGGAGAAGTTGATGCCGCCGCCGCCACCTTGGTCGGAATGCCCCAGTCGACCGAAGAACTGATCCGGATCGGGCAGCGAGGGGAACATCCACACCGTGCCTACATCGGGCGCCGTCTCTTGTGAGGAGTAAGCTTGAACTTTGGCGGGCCACTCGATGGCCATCGGGCGGATGGTGATGCCCAACTGCGCCGCCCCGGCTTGCATGATCTGCATCGCGGCGGTCTCTTCTGGTGATGTGCCTTGGTAGGCCATCGTCAGCTCGAAGCCACCATCCGCGTAACCGGCCTCCGTCATCAAGGCCTGCGCCGCTTCCACATCCATCGCCGACTCCGGCGTCGATGCGTCAAAGCAGACGATTCCCGGCGGGAGCACGCCCTTCGCGATTGCCGCGTAGCCATTGCGCGCCAGCTCTACGTGGCCTTCGTAGTCATAGACCAGCGAAAGCGCCTTGCGTACGCGCGCATCCGAGAGGATCGGATGACGGCTGTTCATCGCGAAGTACAGCTGGTTGAGCGTTGGATCGGTGTTGATCGTGTACGCCGGGTTCTCGCTGAGCGCGTCCAGCGTCTCCGGGCTGCCCACCTGGATCCAGTGGGAGTCACCGTTTTCAAGCGACAGACGGCGCGTGCTCTCTTCCTTAATTACGACGAAGATGGCGCGGTCAACGTGATTGCCTTCCCAACCCTTGAAGTAGTCGTCGAAACGCTCGATGGTGAATTCTTGCTCGGGCGTGAAGGAGGTCAAGGCATAAGGTCCGCTGCCGGCGTCGTTGTTCTGCAACCAGGTCTGGCCCCAATCGTCATCGACCGTGTTCGCCATCACCAGCTCAGAATTCAGAATATACAAGCGCGAGAGCGCGCCCAGGAAACCGGGGAAGGGCGTGCCGAGATTGATCTGCACCGTGTAGTCGTCAATGACATCCGCGCCGGTGACCATGACCAGGCTGCGCGCCACGCCGATATTCACCGCTACCAATCGATCGACCGAGTACTTGACATCTTCCGCCAGGATTTCCGTTCCGTCGTGGAACATCACCCCTGGTTTCAGCGTGAAGGTGTAACTCAGGCCGTCTTCGGCTTGTTCATAGCTTTCGGCGAGTTCCAGTTCCCACTCCGTGACGCCGGGCAGATATTGCAGCAAGGTGTTGTAAAGATTGATCGACGGCGTATCCACGCGGCTGTCAGAGGCCGCCAGTGGATCAAAGGTCGGTGGCGAACCCGCCAGCGCAATCACCAGCGTGCTCATGTCTTGCGCAACAACCGCGAAGCTGCCGCCCGCCAACGATGCGATGAAAAGCAGAGCGATACTCAAGGACAACAAACGTTTCTTTCTTTTGGTAACCATGGCAATCTAATCCTTTCTGATCAGTGAGAGTTTGCCAATTCGATGGGAGCCGCCAACTCTGACGCGCCGGTCTTGCTCCGCTCCAGAATCCTCCTTTCACACGACTTTGCGAAAAACCATTAGCTGCCCATTTGGGAACAACTAGTCACACCAATCCACAATAATGCTCGCGACCACCGCGACCATGTTGATATAGTCGTCGACGCTTACCCATTCATCGGTACCGCCGCTTTGCGTATTGCCGCCCGAAAGAGGACCGAAGCCAAGGGTCGGAATACCGCTGTAGAGAATCGGCGTGCGAATCTCACTGGCGGCATGTAAGGATTGTACTTTGGACGTGATCCCGGTTACGTTTTGGATAGCGGCGGCGACAGTCTTGTAGATATGACTGTCTTCCGAGACTTCAACACCGCTGATGCCCTGAAGCCAATCCAGTTGAGCCGGATGGTCCTCGAGCCAGGGATCGCTTTGCGAAGCTTGCTGGACAGCTGCTTCAAGCTCTTGCTGCACGGCAGTCAAATCTTCAGTTGGCGGAAAAGCCAGCGCGCCCGTCATTACCGCAGTAGTCGGGATCCGACCCGGGCGCGCATCACTGCCCGACTCGATATGCGTGATGTGCAGATTGGTCGAGCGCCCGATTTCTTCATAAGCGGGATGGTGAACGTTTTGCGCGCGCCGCTCATCCAGCTCTCTAATCGCATGGTAAATGACCCAAGCCTTATCAATAGGGTTGACGCCCAGGTGGGAGAAGGGCGTATGAGTCGGCTCGCCGGTATCCGGCAGTTGACCCGTGACCGTAATGCGAAAACGCAGAATGCCCGACGCTCGTGACTTTATATCGCTGAGCCCAAAACCGGACTCTGCTGGATGAAGGTAGACCGCTGCATCGGCGCGGTAACCTTTCTCCAAAACGGCGTAGATGCCTTGCGCCCGGCGTTTGCTCACCGTGCTGGCATAGATGACCTGGCCAGAAGGAGACAAGCCGGCGGAACGAATCGCGTCCTGGGCGCAAATCATCGCGACTACGCCACTCAGGTCATCGGCGATTGCCCAACCATACATGCGGCCGTTTTCAATCGTGCCGGCGAAGGGATCATGCTTCCAGGTGTGAGTGTCGGTGACCGGCTCGCCTTCCGGATGCCCAAACACAAGCAGACTGCGCCCGTCGCCGGCGCCCGGTTGTACAGCGACGACGCTCACCCGCTCAGCCTCTGGCTCATCTGCAGGCGGTGCAAAATCCGAAGCCAATGCAAAGCGATTTGGTTTGCTTGCAATGGTCTCTACCTGGCATCCCAAGCGTTTGAAGTTTCCGGCAATTTCATTTTGGAGAGCTTCTTCTCCCTCAGCTGATTTGGACAAAAGCGCTCTCAGAACGCCAACATATTGTTCGCGTTTCGCCTGAATGAGCGAATTTAAGTTCCCGTTATTGGTGTGGTAGCGCGCAGCCATTGCAATCTTCCATTTCGCAAAACTCGTAAATTTCCATCATCTCACCAACGCGCTATATCCGGTGTTGACAAGGCAGGCGAGCAGCTCGCATCAAACTAATTGGTCTTCTCTAAGCATTTTTTCTTTGGTTAATTGCTCCACATATACATCCATACACTGATAGTATATCTAGGCAGGTATTAGTATGTCAAAACTGAGGGATTCGCAAGCTGCCCTAGACAAACTCAGAGCACGTAAGAATGCGCCTTGACTTAGGAATTAATCCCACAGGCGTCGCAGTATCGATCTCAGACTAGACACGATGCGCCACTGAGCGGCTTGTCCGCGGACAAACACCGGTCCGATCTCCCCAAAGGCATCTGTGAAAGCGCTGGTCCGCCCGCCCTGATACCAGATCATCCATTCCTGCCACAAGCACATCGCCGTGGCGGAAGTCAGCAGCTCACGCTCCAGCTCGTTGGATAGCGAATCATCCGTGATCGCCATCCACTCACTTGAGGACACCTCGAGCCGAGCAACATACTCATCCGGCCGCAATTCGACGAATCCAACCATGACTGCGCGGGCGGATTCCAGGATAGCATGGGGTATCTCTTCTGGTGAGGACGGCTCTGAATTAGATTCGACGGTCTCGTCGCCCGGTGCTCCATCCGGCATCAACTCCGCCATTGGTACTTCGGGTATCACATCTGACGAGTTGCCGGACTCCCACGCTGCCCCATTCTCAGGCTCAGTCGCGGGCGCGACCCCAGTCCGCCTGATACTCAGCCGGGATACGAGCGATTTGCTGCATTTTTCCAAATTCAGGCCGAGGACAATCTGTATCATGATACAGATTTCGTGTTCGCTTATAGACGGACTTCCATTGTGATAAGGTGTTTTCTTTCCGGTCCCATCGCTCCGCCAGCGCTTTGATATCATCTCTCTATATCAAGAAATCCAAGATTAGCCGCACAGCGACGCCGCCAGTTAGCCTGGGCCCGGCTCCGCAGCGGGGGCTTCTCCCGTGATAAGACTAATCAGTTCATCCAAGGTCGGATTGGTCCAGACCTCGCCTGTCTCCGGATTCACAATGCCGATGACATCCAGGGCTTCGTAGCCATGCAAGAGGCAGCAAGCCTTGACCAGCTCCCAATAGATGAACTGGGGGTCCCAGCTGCTTTTGGTCCAGTTGCCGGGCTTTTCCATGTTGTCGGCGCGCGGTGGTGCACTTTCCTCGGCTGGCGCCGAAGAGGATTTCGCCGGCGCTCTGATATTCTGCTTTTCGTCCGAGACGATTTCAAGACGAGCTGTAGGTTGGAGGATGACTGCGCTGTTTGGGGAAATATCCAGCGCCGCATCATAAGCCCCATGGATCCCGTCTACTTGGGCAGCGATGATCTTGGCGCCCAATTCGCGCGCCTGCTCCCTGGCTTCGCGCTGGGATGCTCGCCATAGAGATGGCGAGAAGGGCCGAGGATGGGGTTAGAAAAGCAGAGTCCAGCCATTTAGACACTCTCAAACTCACTCAGTTGACCGCCCAGAGCATCACCCGATTGTCGCCCGCTCCCGATGCCAACATCGTGCC
>JAAXID010000205.1:0-7194 GCA_012270545.1 Anaerolineae bacterium
CCGTTGAAGGCGTGGTAGACGACCGCGAAGACCAGGCCGAATTCGCCCAGCGTGAATAACGGCGACTGATAGGCAGCGATTGCTTTGACATACAGACCGGGATAGAAGACCGCCCAAGAAGTGTCGATCACATGCAGCGCCAGAAAGAGCACGACGCCGACGCCAGTGAGACGATGCAGCACCCAGCTCCATTGCCCGATCGCGCCGCGGTACCGCAGTGTCTCCCGCACCGTTAGAACTAGAGAAGTCAAGCGATTCCCTTTCTCATCCGAGCCCTGCAGCGAATCTCGGTTGACCCTGCTCGCTTGCGAAACAACGCCGCTCATTATAACACGCGCCTGCCCACGCGAAAAGTTATAGCCCAGCCGTCGTCGAAGCCAATGTTGACAGTCGATTAAATCGGAGTAAGCTGAACTGGCGTCAATTGGGAGGTGGTCACATGGATGATTTTGTTGCCCTAATGGCTGGCTTGGATGGACTGAGCATCATTATTGGCGTTCTCGGCGGCTTCGTCTGCGCCATGCTGGTCAGTCGTTTGAATAGACGCAGCGTCCTCAACCATGTGTCCGAACACCTGTCCGATGAAGTAAAGAACACGTTTGAGAATGTAACTGAAACAATCGAAACCTCTGTCAAAAACTCGTCGTCGGAAGCCCTAAGAGACAACCAGGAGCAGTTCTTTACTGTTGCGAATAACAAATTAGAGGATCAACGAAAGCTCCACAGCAGCGAGCTCGAATCTAAGAAGGAGTTGATCGACACGCAGTTGCAGCAGCAGTCAAAAGATCAAAACAAGGAGTTGGTGAACAAGAAGGAACTTATCGACCAGCGACTGACGAACATGGATGACAAATTGGGCGAAGTACAGCGGCTGGTGCAAGAGTTGCAAACCGACCGCAAAGCGCAGTATGGCGCCCTGGGCCAGCAATTGCAGCACCTGACGGACACAACGTCATCACTGCAAAAGGCGCTGGCGGACAATCAGGCGCGCGGACAATGGGGCGAGCGGATCGCAGAGCAGATCCTCGACTATCTCGGATTACGAGAAGGTATCAGTTACACGCAGCAAACGAAAACGCCATTGGGCAAGAAGCCTGATTTCACCTTTTTACTCCCGAATCACTTGTCGCTGAACATGGACTGCAAGTTTCCGGTTGACAACTATCTCAAGTACATCGAGGCGGAAAACGATGGCGAACGCGCAGAGTATCGCAGAAGCTTTTTGCGCAACGTGGAAAAACATGTGACCGATGTCACAAAGCTAGACTACATTAATCCGCATACGGTGGACTGTGTTTTGATCTTTATTCCCAACGAGCAAATCTATGGTTTCATCCATGAGCAGGGCAGTAGCGTGATAGACACAGCCATGCGCAACAAAGTCATCTTGTGCTCGCCACTGACCCTCTATATCGTTCTAGCTGTGATTCGTCAGGCTTCCGAGAATTTCTCAATTGAACAGCGGTCACGAGAGATCTTTGCCGTTCTGAATGATATTAGAGCGGAATGGACAAAATACACTGACAAGATGAAGCAGTTGGAGAACGCCTTCGGCACGATGCAAAAAAGATTTCATGAACTGACGTTCACACGGACGCGGGCGTTGGACAGGCGATTTGACAAGATCGAAGACATGCTGGAAAGCAACGAACTTAGCAGCGGCGATGTTTATGACGTAGCTCAACTCTCCGAAGAAGCGACTTAATCCACCGCCTCCATAGCCACCCGCTCGCCCATCAACTCTATCAGCGTATTGGCGATTAGCTCCGGATTATGGCGGATGGTATCTTGCTTCTGCCAGAGCGCCCGTTTACCGGACTTGGTATCAGCAACATCAGCTAGAACGGGCCTGACGTTCATCGTCAAGATTTTGTGGAACTCATGTGAAGTGGGCAGCAAGACATCGACCTTCTCCCGCGCGTACAAGTCCATCAACTCCTCGCTCGGATGCGATGAATTGAGTACGACATAATCGAGCACGCCAATACCCAGGTAAGAAATCACCTGCTGTACATGATCGGACAACGTGTAATCATCAGTCTGCCCAGGCTGGGTTGTGGTGTTGCAGACGTAAACTTTCAAGGCTTTGGAATCGCGGATGGCCTGGGAAACATCCTTGAAAGCAAGGCAGGCGATAATCGTGGTGAAAAGACTGCCTGGTCCGATGGTGATCAGGTCCGCGTCAAGCAGCGCCTTGACCGCCGGCTGGTAAGCGGTCGCCTCCGGATTCTGCACGAAGATGCGCTTGATAGCCGCCTTGTGCAAGCGCCGCACATTGAACTCCTGCTCGACGATCGTCCCATCCACCAGCTCGGCGCAGATATGCGTGTTTTCTTCCGTGACCGGATAGATATTCGCCCGCACATCGAGGAATTCGCTTATCTGGTTGATAGCCATCACGAAGCTGCCCGACATCTGCGTTAAGGCGGCGATGAAGAGATTGCCGAAAGCCATGCCATCCAGTTTAGGATCGCCAGGCGCGCTAATCCGATGCTGCATCACGCGCGTCAACAGCGAGTCATCCTCCAGCGCCAGGGTCGCCAAAGCATTGCGAATATCGCCGGGGGCGGGAATCTGGGCGAACTCGCGGACGATGCCAGTGCTGCGTCCGGTGTCGGTCACGGCGATGATGCCGGTCAACTCATCAGTATGGCGCTGCATGCCGCGCATGATTTGCACGGCGCCCAAGCCACCGCCAATGGATACGACTCTGATCCCGCATTGTCTCATTGCAGCCTCGAATTTTAAGCGAATGTTAGCTAAGTATAACGCAGATTTCCACGCGCGATATACGGCGATGGCATCGAATTTGAGCGCTCAACTACGCGACATCAGGCGGCCGTCGCTTCCGCCAATTATGCCCTCTCCGCGTATATAAAACGCATGCCCCTAACTGGCAAAACAGCCAAGTTGTGCCATCATAGCTCTTGTAAAAGACCGCCGAATCTCGCGAGAGGTCCATGCCCCGAACAACCGTTGAGAAGCTACTCTTCGCCCTCATCCTACTTGGCTATTTATTCGCCGGCGCGCTCTACGCCATATACACACCGCCTTGGCAAGCGCCTGATGAACCGGCCCATTTCAACTACATCAGGCAGGTAGCGGAAGACGGCTGCTGCCCGCGGATGGAGAGCAGCGACTGGCATAGCGGCTATCTAGCGCAGCTCACGACCGCCAAGTTCGCGCCAAAGCATCTCGACCGTCTCGACACCATTCAATATGAAGATCATCATCCGCCGCTCTACTATATTCTGGCTTCGGTCGTATACAAGTTGAGCGATGGCGATTTGATCGCGCTGCGGCTCTTCTCGGTCATCTTGGGCGCGGCCGTCGTCTGCTTGAGCTACTTCATCAGCCGTCACATCCTGCCGTCGCAAGCACAGATAGCCCTAGGTGCGATGGCGCTGGTCGCATTTCTGCCGCAGCACCTGAGCATGATGGCTTCAGTCAACAACGACGCGCTAGCTGAAGTGCTCGTTGCTTTGGCGCTGCTGTGGCTCTTGCGCTATCTGAATTCAGCCAGCGTACCGATCTGGCAGTTGGGACTGATCGTCGGCTTTGCCCTGCTGACGAAGATCACCATCTACGTTCTGGCGCTGATCGTTCCTATAGGGATCTGGCTCAAGTGGCGGCGAGACGGCAATTCGACCGAGACACTCCTGCGACTGGTCGCTACATTCGCCTTGATTGGGGGCGTCATGGGCGGAGTGTGGTGGCTGCGCAATATCGCCGTCTACGGCTTCCCCGACTTTCTCGGCCTGGCCGCTCACGATGCCGCCGTCGCCGACCAGCCGCGCAGCTCCGACTTCATCGCGCAACACGGTTTCGCCACGTATGCATCCCAGATGACTAGCACGACTTTCAAGAGCTTCTGGGGGCAGTTTGGCTGGATGGCGCTGCCTTTGGACAGCGTCCTCGGCGGCTGGATTTATCCTGGCTTCGCGCTGCTTGTACTCGCTGGAGTCACAGGCGCCATTCTCGCTCGCCGCTTAAGCTTCGCCAGCGAGCAAGGTCCCGCCGGCCAGCCCATCCCCCGACTTGCCTGCATCATCTTGCTGACGACATTGCTATTGGTCGTATTGCAATTCCTCTACTACAACATCGAGTTTCAGCAATGGCAGGGGCGTTACCTGTTTCCGGCGCTGATTTCCATTGCCTTCATCCTAGTCTACGGCCTCGATCAGTGGCGCGCGCTCATACTTGCGCCTTGGAAAGCGCTACGCTGGCTGACGCCGCTGGCGATAACCAGCCTGTTCGCGCTGGATATATATCTGCTGTTTCGGGTGATCGTGCCGGGCCTGTCGCCCGGATAAGGGCTATGCAGTCAAGTGCGAACATAAAGAGCGGCCGCCTCTGCAACTCCGCCAGAGGTATGGAAATTCGTTAACCTGCCGCGACCTATTTACTGACGCGCGTGACATAGGTCTCTTCTTCTAGATTGATCTTGACCACATCGCCCACATTGATGAACATCGGCGCGCTAACCTCGAAGCCGCTTTCCAGCTTGATCTTCTTGGTCGGGCTGTTGGCGGTATCGCCGGCGACGGCGGCTTCCACCTCGATCACCGCGTATTCCATGGTCTTCGGCAATTCGTAATCGATGATCTCGCCTTCGTAGCTCAGCAGCTTGATGGCCATGCTGTCTTTGATGAACTTAAGATCGTCGCCGAAGATGGCGCGGTTCAGCTGCGGCTGATCGTAAGTCTCGGTATTCATGAAGGTGACGAAGTCGTCATCGGCGTACAGATACTCAACCGTATTGGCCTCCACCCGAATATCTTCCACCCGTTCGCCCGAGTTGAAGGTCATCTCGATGGTCGAGCCGCTGCGCAGGTCGCGCACGGTCACGCGGATGGTGGCTTTGCCGCGCCCGGGTTTGTGATGGCGGTATTCCAATACGCGATAGAGATTGCCATTCTCGGTGAATGTCGTGCCCTTGCGCAGTTGATTGACGTCAATCATCGGGGGCTTACCTCAGCTAAGTCCTTGGCTTAACAGCGCCCCAGTATAGCGGAACGCGCCCTCGCTGCGTAGCCTACGATTCCAGCAGCGCCACCGCCTCGACCTCAATCAGCGCGCCAATTGGCAAGCCACCCGCCTGCACCGTGGTGCGCGCCGGCGGATTCTGCGGGAAGAACTCGGCGTATACCGCGTTGAATTCGGCGAAGTCGTTTATATCAGCAAGAAAAACGGTCGTCTTGACGACGTTATCGAGGCCGCTGCCAGCCGCTTCCAGCACGCCCATGATGTTGTTCATCACCTGACGCGTCTGCGCCTCGATCCCCCCTTCGCGCAGGTTCGACGTGCCTGGAATCAGCGGGATCTGCCCGGCGGTGAAGACGAATCCGCCCGCGATAATGCCTTGCGAATAAGCGCCGACCGCGGCCGGGGCGTTCTGTGTTGAGATGACTTGCTTTGGCATTGGATTCACCTTTCTAGATTTATGGCATTTGAAAGGGCATTGTGGTATCTTTAGGCTGACTGTCAAGGGGTAGGAAAATCTGATGACATCACCGAATCGCAAGGTAGCCGCCGAAGTATTAGAAGAAAACATGGTAGCGAATGCGCCGCTTGACGATGATGAGCCGACTACGGAAGAGCTCGTTGAAATGCTGCGCGAGAGTATCGAGGATGTGAAAGCTGGGCGAACTCGTCCAGCACGAGAACTCTTACGCGAACTCCGGGAAATCCTGGCCGCCGATGCCGACCCAAGTAGACGTCGCTGAAACCTTTAATCGACAACTGCGTCGATTAGCGCGCAAGTATCCTTCTATAGCAGACACGGTAGACCAACTGATCGCACAACTCGAATCAGATGAACGGCCAGGCGCCAAATTGGCTGGTCTGGGATACCAGGTTTTCAAAGTCCGCCTACCCAATCGCTCTGCGCGACGTGGAAAGAGCGGCGGACTCCGCATCATCTATCAAGAGAGATCGGGGCGACTGGTGTTGCTGTTGCTAATTTTCTCCAAGACAGAGCGCGCGGACATTCCGGACGATGTCATTTTTCGCGTAATAGAAGAAGCCAGTTAGCCCCGGGCAACACCCTTCCCCAGCATGCCTGTTGTGCAAGACTTCGGCTACTATCTCCCTCGCCGCATCCCATGACAGCGCTTGAACTTCTTCCCGCTGCCGCAGGGGCAGGGATCGTTGCGCCCCGCCGTCGCGAAGGCGCGCTCCAGCTCGGCATCGTAACGCGCCACCTCCAGCATCACATTGGCCGGCGGACGCCGCGCCGCCAGTTCAGCCGCCATGAAGTTCATCGTCGGGCGGATGTGATTGAAAAAGGCGCGATAACCGGCGCAGAGATAATTCAAACCGGGTTCGCCAGCGGGCGTCTCGATGAAGCGATTCTTGGGGCAGCCGCCATTGCAGACGAACTTCACTTCACAGTCGAGGCAGTATTGCGGCAGCGTATCGCGCTTGGCCAGGCCGAAGTCGCGCTGCGCATCCATCACCACAATCTCGCTCAGCGGCACATCCATGATATTGCCCAGCTTGTAATCGGGCTCGACATAGTGATCGCAGGAGTAGACATCGCCGTTGTGTTCCATCGCCAGCGCCAGGCCGCAGGTCTCGTCGAAGATGCAGAGGCCAGGCGGCGCGCCCGTCCAGGCGGCCAACGCAATATCGAAGATCTGCACGAAGATTCCCCCGACATCATGCCGCACCCACTCCTCATACATGTCAATGAGGAACTGCCCATAACCGGCCGCGGTGATCGAACGCTCGGTGACCTGATCGCCCTCTTGATAACCAGTGTCGTTGTCGCGCTCGACAATGGGGATGAACTGCATGAACTTCGTCCCCACCTCATCGCGCAGGAACTTGTAAACGCGCACGCCCTGTCCCTCGTTGGCGGCGTGCACGGTCGTCAGGATATTGTATTCGGCGCCGTGCTTTTGCAGCAGCCGCAGCCCCGCCATCACCTTGTCGAAGGTGGGATTGCCGCCTTTGTCCACGCGATAGTAGTCGTGCAGATCTTGGGGACCATCGAGGCTGACGCCCAGCAGAAAGTCGTTGGCGGCGAAGAACTCGCACCACTCGTCATCAAGGGTGATCGCGTTCGTCTGCAAGGCATTGGTGATGCGCATGTGCGGGCGCTTGTGCTTCTGCTGATAGCGCACCGCCTGCCGGAAGAACTCGACGCCCATCAGGGTCGGCTCGCCGCCCTGCCAGGCGAAGTTGATGTCG
>JAAXID010000205.1:7325-8947 GCA_012270545.1 Anaerolineae bacterium
TGGGTTGGTATGTGGTGGCTTGCATGGTGGGGAGTATAGCCGATTTCGCGGCGGTGGCACAGAGTGGGGCGGGAGTGGTGATGTCATTGATACAAATCTTGCTCGTCTGATATTGTAGGGGCGATCCTCGGATCGCCCGAAGCCTGAATTTGCCAATGCGGGCGACTCAAAGAGTCGCTCCTACATCTAGGTTTTTCTTAGACAGGATTATTGGTTGCCATATCCACAATTCACCACTCCCACTTCTGTGGTTAAACAAAATCTGACGCGCTTATCCAACACGTCCCACAGTTCCATGTTATACTTTCCCAATCCAATTTCGATCGTTTTATGGGAGGGCACACATGGACTTGACCGACAGAATGCGCGAGATATCTAACCAGGCGCCACTCCAACTTGAATACATCAAAACTGAAGAAGCGACCAAGAACGCATTCGTCATGCCTTTCATACAAGCTTTAGGTTACAACGTTTTCAATCCGATCGAGGTTGTCCCGGAGTTTACTGCGGACATTGGAACCAAAAAGAATGAAAAAGTCGATTATGCGATCATGCAGGACGGAAAACCTATAATTCTGATAGAAGTAAAATCGGCTTCCGCGGATTTGAAAGATGAACACGCATCTCAACTCTTTCGTTATTTCAGCGTGACAGATGCGCGTATTGGAATTCTCACAAATGGACTCCAATATCGTTTTCATTCGGATTTGGAAAAGCTAAATCACATGGATGAAAAACCGTTTCTTATCGTCGACATCCTGAACTTCGATACGCGCCCTGTTTCGCAGCTCAAGAAATTTACAAAGTCTGCGTTTGATGTAGATCGAATTTTATCCAGCGCCAACGAACTCAAGTACAAACGGGAAATCAAACTCCTGTTGGAAGGCGAGTACAGCCAGCCGTCAGAAGACTTTGTGCGGCACTTCGCCAGTAAAGTTTACTCAGGACGCTTGATGTCTAACGTTGTTGCCGAATTCACCGAAATTACGAAGCAGGCACTTCGCGAATTCGTCAACGACAAGATTGCCAATCGTCTGCAGACCGCTATTGATTCGACTGCAAGCAATAGCGACGAGTTGAGCGCTGACATTGCAGTGGATGAGGACACTATAGACCGGTCAGATGGTATTGAAACCACCGAGGAAGAACTGGACGGGTACTACGTAGTTAAATCTGTCCTGCGCGAAACCGTGGACGCGTCGAGAATATTCATTCGAGACGTGCGATCTTACTGCGGCATACTTCTTGACGACAATAATCGGCAACCACTTTGCCGCTTACATTTCAATAGATCCGTAAAGTATGTCAGCTTCTTCCCTGGGGGTAAAGAAGAACGGCATAAGGTCGAAAGTGTTGATGATATTTACAATTATGCGGACAAACTAAGGGCGTCCGCAGCATACTACGCATCACAGGACTAGCTAAAGACGCAACTTCTCCATCACCGCCCTTAACCCCACAGGCAATTCACTCACAAAAGCCATCCGCTCGCCATTCACCGGATGCTCAAAAGCCAGTTCATGCGCATGCAGAAACTGCCGCTTCAGCTTCACCCGCTGTTTGCGCCAGCCATAAACCGCATCCCCCACTACCGGGCAGCCGATGAAAGCCATGTGCACGCG
>JAAXID010000255.1 GCA_012270545.1 Anaerolineae bacterium
CTTATAGGTCTTGATGCCGGTTTCCTCGGTGAATTTTGCGGCGGCTTCATCGTTTCCTGCGTAAGTGGCCGCAACATTGTACCCTTCGGCCTTGAGCGCCTTGGAAATTGCTGCGCCGATGCCGCGGGAACCGCCGGTAACGAGTGCTGTACGTGCCATTTAGGAATCCTCCAATTTTAGTCGTCTTGGTAATGCTGTTACTTTGTGAGGTGGTCTTGCGCAATATTGTTTCGTCATGAATCTTGATATTCCGGATGGCAATATCGTCGCATCTTAGGGTTCAGGCCCTTTGTAACAAAAAAGGGCGCCCAGCGGACGCCCTTTTCTATGCGGTTGTCAAAGCACTTAGTCGCGCTCCACGCACAGGGCGACGCCCATACCGCCGCCGATACACAGGGTCGCCAGACCCTTTTTGGCGTCGCGGCGTTTCATCTCGAACAGAAGCGTGTTCAGGACCCGGCAGCCGGATGCCCCGATCGGGTGGCCGATGGCAATCGCGCCGCCGTTGACGTTCACGATCGCGGGATTCAGCTCCAACTCGCGCATCACCGCCAGCGACTGCGAGGCGAAGGCTTCGTTCAGCTCGATGATGTCGATGTTCTCGAGGCTCAAACCGCAGCGTTCAAGCGCTTTTGGCACAGCCTTGATAGGACCGACGCCCATTATCTCGGGCCGTACGCCGGCGACAGCGAATCCGACAAAGCGCGCCAGCGGGGACAATCCCAGACTTTCCGCTTTCTCCCGCTCCATCACGATCACTGCGGCGGCGCCGTCGCTCAAGGGGCTGGAATTGCCGGCCGTTACCGAACCATTCGGCTTGAAGACCGGCTTGAGACTGGCAAGCGCCTCGATCGTCGTTTCGCGGCGAAGATGCTCATCCTCGGCGAGCGCCTTGGTGACCGTTGCCGGCCGGCCATCATCGCCGACGACCGTCTCCTCCCATTCAAAGGGAACTATCTCTTGGGCGAACAGACCGGCATCGGTGGCGGCGGCCGCTTTTCGATGGCTGTCGTAAGCGAATTCATCCATGTCTTCGCGGCTGATGCCGAACTCGGAAACCACGCGTTCGGCCGTCAAGCCCATGCTCATATAGACCTTGGGATCGTTCGCCGCCATGTGGGGATTGGGGCTGAGATGGTGGCCCGTCATCGGCACGGAGGACATCGACTCCGCGCCGCCGGCGATCACGACATCGGCTTGATCGGCGATGATGCTGTTGGCCGCCAGCGCGATCGTCTGCAAACCACTCGAGCAGAAGCGGTTGACCGTTTGCCCCGGCGTATCCACTGGCAGCCCGGCGCGCAGGGCGATTACGCGGGCGAAGTTCATGCCTTGCGAACCCTCCGGCATGGCGCAGCCCATAATCACATCATCGACTGCCGCCGGATCAAGTACCCCGGAGGTCTGCGCCATCAGATCGGTGATGACGGCGGCCGCCATATCGTCGGAGCGGGCGTTCCTGGTATTGCCGCGGACGGCTTTGCCCACCGCTGTGCGCGCTGCCGCTACGATGACTGCTTGGCGCATGATGTTCTCCTTCTTTCGTTTTCCGCCTCCGAAAACATGCTAGGTTCAGCGACGCAAATTACCTTCAATTCCGCAGGGGCTTGTTCGTCCGCAGCATGTGCATGATGCGTTCCTGCGTCTTCGTCTCCATTATCAAGCTTAGGAAAGCCTCACGCTCCAAGTTGAGCAGGTACTGCTGATCGACCCACTGCGGCTGCGCCAGCGCGGCACCGCTTAAGATGTAGGCCAGCTTCTTGGCGATCAGAGCGTCGTGCTCGCTGGCGTAACCGGCCTCCTGATATTCGGCCACGCCAAGCATCAGCGCCGCGTAAGCATCGCGGCCGGCGGCGTAGACTGGCTCAGGCTTGCGCGCTAAGTAGGTCTCGCTTAAAGCCAGCGCCAGTGTCTTGGCTTCACCGAGCAAATGGGCGCGATTCAGCACAATCTTGTCCGTGGGCGCCAGCAAACCGAGCGCTTTCGCTTCTTTAGCGCTGCCGCTGACCTTCGCCGTGGCGATGTTCTCGAAAGCCTTCCGCAAGCCGGCCAGCACATCGTCCGCGCCGGCGCGCGCCAGTGGATTCACCAGCCGCCGCACCATCTCCTTGCAGCCGCCACCAGCCGGCAGCAAGCCAACGCCGACCTCAACCAAACCCATGTAGAGCTCGGCATGCGCCACGACGGCCGTCCCCGACATCACCAGTTCGGCGCCGCCGCCGAGCGCCATGTTTTGCGCGGCGACCACAACCGGCTTGGGCGCGTAACGCAGGGCCTGCGTCAGGTCTTGCAGCGCGACCAGCGTTGTCTCGATGCCTTCCAAGCCCGCCATCAATGCCGAGAGATCGAGATTGGCGCCGATGGAGAAGCGCTCGCCATCATTGCCGATGACCAGCGCTTTGAAGTCCTCCGCAGTCAGAAGCTCAAGCGCTTTCCAGCCGGATTCGATCAGACCGGCAGTGATGCTGTTCTGCTTGGTATTGAATTCCCAGAGCAGGGCGCCATCGCCCATGTCGTAGAGCCTGCCGTCGCCGTTGCTGTAGATTTCGGCGCCGGAAGCGCGCAGATCGGCGATGGTGATCTCGCGCGGACTCTTGACGAGCGGCAAGTAAGCGCGCTCCTGTGGGCTGTAGTAGCCGATGACTTTGCCGCCTTTGTCCCGCTGGTAGAAAGTGGACGTGCCGTCGGCAACCATCGCCTTGACCCATTCCACCACCGGGTAGCCGTCCGCTTCAAAGCGATCAATCGTCTCGGCCACGCCGATGGCATCCCAGATTTCGAAGGGACCCATCTGATGCGCGAAGCCCCATTTCTGCGCGTTGTCGACATTGACGATGCTGTCAGTGATTTCGGGCACGCGGTTCGAGGCATAGGCGAGGGTAAAGGCGTGCAAGTGATAGAGATATTGCCCGGCGCGGTCACCAGCGTTGATGAGCAAGCGAATACGCTCGCCGAGCGGCTCAATCTTGCGATATTGCCCGACGCTGTCAAAACGGGGTTTGCTTGGCGGCTCGTATTCGAGCGTGTCCAGATTGAGCGCCCATAGCTCTTTTTTGTCGCCGTCGCGCCGCATGTGATAGAAGCCGCGCGCGGTCTTGCGCCCCAGCCAACCGCGTTTGAGCAGCTCGTCCGAGAGCGCGGTGTTCTTCTCGTGCAGCAGCAATTCGCGGGCGGGATCAGCGGGAATCGCGTGGTAGAGGTTGCGCGCCACGCCGACAGCGATATCGAAGCCGACCAGATCGTTCAGGCTGAATGTCGCCGTCTTGGGGCGGCCGATGAGCGGACCGGTCAGGGCGTCGACCTCCTCTACCGTGTAGCCGTGATCGAGGGCGTAATTGGTCGCCTGCATGCCGGACATCGACATGAAGCGATTGCCAATGAAGTTGGGCGTATCCTTGCATAGGACCGTCCCCTTCCCCAGCGTCTCAGCGCCAAAACGAAGCATGAATTCAGTGATTTCCGGATCGGTGCGGGCCTGGGGGATGATCTCCAGCAAGCGCAGATAACGTGGCGGATTGAAGAAGTGTGTTCCCAGGAATCGCCGCGTGAACTGAGCTGGCAAGCCATCAGCGATGCTGGCGATGGGTATGCCGGAAGTGTTGGTCGTCACAATGGCGTCTTCACGAACAGTCTCAACGAGCCGCGCCATCAGTCCGCGCTTGATCTCGAGCTGCTCAACGACGGCTTCGATGACCCAATCGGCATCGCCCACTTTTTCCAGATCGTCTTCGATATTGCCTATGCTGATATTGGCGAGGTCAGCGGGGCTGTAGAGTTGGGGCGGGCGCATTCTGCTCAGCGCCTTGAGATTGCGGGCCACCACAGAATTGCGCAGGGCCGGCCCGTCTTCCCGCGCAGTGTCCGAGGGCGGAATATCCAGGAGCAGGGTTTCGATGCCGACGCCGGCCAGGAGCGCAGCGATGCCGCCGCCCATCGTGCCTGATCCAATAACCGCCGCCTTCTCGATCCGCAATCCCATCTTTCCATTCGCCTTTCGAAGTTGATTCGCCTGCGTGTCAGGATTCGGCTGCGCTCACCAAGGTAGCTCACTACCGTCGTATTGGAAGAATTTGCCGTTCTCAGCGGGTGTCACGCGGTTGATGAGGGCGCGCAATGACTTCGTCGATTCTTGTGGCGTGAGCGCGGCGTTGGGTCCCCCCATATCGGTCTGCACCCAACCCGGATTGACGGCGATTGTGGTGATGCCGGCCATGGCCTTGTCGAAGGCGAGGACGCGCGCCGCCATGTTCAGCGCCACTTTGCTCATGCGATAAGCATAGGAACTGCCGCCCGCCCGTTGCAAGGAGCCCATGCCAGAAGAGATCATGACCACGCGGGGATTGTCGCCGCATTTAAGCAAGTCGCGACAAGCCTGGGCTACGATGAGCGGGCCGACGGCGTTTGTACTAATCACATAGCTGACTTCAGTTGCGGTCAGCTGTCCCAAGATTCGGGCCTGGTCGCCGCCGCCGATGCCGGCATTGTTGATCAACAAGTTGAGCGCGTCAGTTTTCGCAGCGACAGCCTTCAGTGCGCCGTCGATCGACGCCTCATCGTTGACGTCCATTTGCAGCACAGTGACGCGGTCCTCATGCTTTCGCGCCAGCTCATTCAAGGCGTCGGCGCGTTCGGGTGCGCGGCAGGTCGCGAAGATGTACGCGTCGTCTTTGAGTAGTTGGCGCGTCAGCTCGAAGCCGATGCCGCGGTTGGCGCCTGTGATGAGGATTCGTTGCATGTTGCCCTTTCCCCGATATAATTAGTCCGTTGCCCTCAACGCGGCCAGCCAGGTATCGACCATCACATCGGCGACTTGCTCACCGGTGAGACGCCCGCCAGCGCGGAACCAGACGCCCACCCAGTTGTGCGCGCCCAGGATCGCTTTGGTAACGATATCGGCATCCACTCGGCGAAACTCGCCTGTTTCGATGCCCGCTTCCAGCACGCCGCGAAACAGGCCCTCGAAACAATCTCGCCGGGCGAAGAACTGATTCCGCCGCGCGACGAACTCCTGCATGAACTTGTCGTCGCCGTTCTTCCCGCTCACATTCAACACGGCGCGGATTTCGAAAACCATCGCAGCGCCGACAGCCACGTTGCCGGTGACGCTCACAACATGCGAGCGGATCATGCCGGCCAGTTTCTCGGCGCTCGTCATGTCCGAGGCGACGATTGCTTCCAACTTGGCGACGGTGAGGTCCAGCCCAACTTCGAGGACGTTCAGCAACAAAAAGTCTTTATTCTTAAAATGATGATACAAGCTGGCGGCGGTCAGATTGACTTGCGCCGCGATATCTTTCATCGTGGTCGCCTCATAGCCGTTGCGGTGAAGCACTTCGGCGGCCGCCCACAGGATGTCTTCGCGGTCGACCGACTGATCAGCAGGTTTTCGCGCCAAATCGCCGCTCCTTCTCTATATCAGGCCGAATCAAACCGGCTTCGATTGTAGATTACGGTCAGTGAGGATTCAAGCCAGCAAACAACGGAATCACCTGGGTTTTGCAGCACTAAAAATGACGCATCCGTAGCGCTACGCAGACGGCGCTACCCTTTTGCCTTGAAGCCTCTATAATGACCGTGGATTGCTTTACCGCGGGAAATGCGCCTATGGTCAGCCCACGCTGGTCAACTTTTGACCTCATATTCTTCGACTGCGACAGCACGCTGTCTTCCATCGAAGGCATTGACGAACTCGCCCGTCTGAAGGGCAAAGAAGGGCGAGTCGGACTGTTGACCAACAAGGCGATGGATGGCGAACTCGACCTGGCCGATGTTTATGGCAAGCGCTTAAAAGCGATAAAACCCACTCGCGCCCAGTTGAAAGCGGTTGAAGAGCGTTATTGGGAGGCTACAGTGGAAGACGCCCAGGCGGTCATCGCCGCGCTGAAGGCCTTGGGGGCGCATGTCTTCATCATCAGCGGTGGATTGATTGACGCCGTGAAGGGATTCGGGCGGCGGCTGGGCGTCGACCCCGCCAGGATTCGCGCGGTTGAGCTGGAGTACAACGAACTTTCCGGGCGCTGGTGGGATTATTCGGAACCGCAAGCGCAACAGTCGAAGACTTATCTCGATTATGACGAAGGACCGCTGACGGCATCCAGCGGCAAAGCGGCCATCATCAGCGAGCTCGCCGGTGCACTGCCCGGCCGGCGCATGATGATTGGCGATGGCTCATCTGACTTGGCGACCAAGAGCGCCGTCGAGCTCTTCGTCGGCTATGGCGGAGTCGTCGCGCGCGATCAAGTCAGGGCGGAGTCAGACATTTTCCTGCGCTGCGCGTCGCTGGCGGCGATACTTCCGCTGGCCGCTGGCCGCCGAGGCTGGGAGTCCTTGCGTGGCTCGGCGCATGAATCTGTATACCGCAAGGGCATCTCGCTATCGCTGGGCGAGGAAGCCGTCCTGTTTCGCAGCGAGAGTCTCCGAGACCAGTTTATCCGCGAATTCGAGGACATCATTTAGACATGGAATTCAATGCGATTATCTTTGACATGGACGGCTTGCTGGTCGATTCCGAACCAGTCTGGCATGAAGTCGAAGTCGAACTGATCGAGTCTTGCGGCTACACCTATTCGGATGAAGTGCGCGCAATGGGTATCGGCATGCGCCCTGACGAATTCGCCGCCATTCTGCAGCGGCATTATCCCGAGTTGGGCGACTCGCCCGCGGCAATAGAAACAACCATAATCAATGGGATGCTGAATCTGCCCCCTGGCAGAATTAAAGCGCGGCCCGGCGCCGATGAGCTCGTCCGCTATGTCGCCGAGTCGGGTATTCCGCGCGCGATCGCGTCTAGTTCATCGCAAGCTATCATCGAACATTTTGTAGCGCTAATGGACTGGGATGAATTGATTCCGCAGCGGTATTCAGCCGAATTTATGCCGCGAGGCAAGCCGGCGCCCGACATTTATCTTCACGCAGCTGCTCAGCTGGGCTGCGCGCCCGAGACCTGCCTGGCGCTGGAAGACAGCCGCTTGGGCACGCAGGCGGCGCTTGCGGCCGGCATGACCTGCTTCACCGTGCCCGATCCCTCGCATTCGAGCTTGACCGATTTTGCGGCGATCAACGACAAGATCTATCGCAGTCTGCACGATGTATTGGACGAATTCAAACTGAAAAGGATATTCGCTTGAGCCAGCAACATGTCGTGGTCGCCACCGATCTCACGCCGGACAGCATTGCGCTGCTGGAATCCAACAGCGGCTTCAAGGTCAGCTCTGTGCCGCCGAAGACCGCCAGCGTGCGCGCCGCCCTGCAGGACGCGACCGCCATCATCACGCGCTCGGACTTCAAACTGGACGCGCCCTTGCTCGAACACGCGCCGAAGCTGCGATTGATCGCGCGCATGTCAGCCGGTCTAACCGGCATCGACATCGATTGCGCCACCGAGCGGGGCATCCTGGTGATGAACACGCCCGGCGTCAGCGCGGTTTCCGCCGCTGAGCACACCTTGACGCTGATGCTGGCGCTCAATCGGAACCTGCCGGCCGTGCATGAGAGCCTGCGCGAAGGCTGGTGGCTCTTTGACCGCGGGCAGCAGGTTGGCGTTCAACTGTATGGCAAGACGATCGGCATCGCTGGGCTGGGGCGCGTCGGGGAGCGGGTGGCGCATTTATGCCTGGCGCTGGGCATGAACGTGTTGGCTTACGACCCCTACATTCGCGCGGAGCGGGTCAATGAGGCGCGAATCCAACTGGTCAGCCTGCGCGAGCTGCTGAGCGCGTCCGACTATGTCAGCATGCATGTGCCCGCGACCAAAGAGACAGTCGATTTCTTTGACGCTGATACGCTGCGGCTGATGAAACCCGGCGCCTGTTTCATCAACACGGCGCATGGCGGCATCATAAAAGAAGCGCTGCTGGCGGAAGCGCTGCTGGACGGACATCTGGGCGGGGTGGCACTTGACGTCTGGAATGAGGAGCCGCCCTTTAATAGCCCGCTCATCGGCATGGACAAGGTGATTCACACGCCGCATATCGGTGACAACACCGCCGAAGCGCGGCAGGACTTGTCGCTGCAGATTGTCCAGCAGGTGATTGATGCGCTAAGCGACCGCGACTATCGCAATGTGGTCAATATGCCGCTGCTGCCGGGCGTCTCTTACGCGCAGATCCGCCCCTATATGCAATTGGCGGAGAGCATTGGCGCACTTCAGCATGTCTTGGCGCGCTGCCCCATTCAGCGCATCGCCATCGAGATCATCGGCGACGATATGCACGGGCTGATCAAACCGATGACGGTCGGCATCCTGAAGGGTCTGCTGAGCCCGATCCTCGGAGAAAGCGTCAGCACCGTCAATGCGCCGCTGCGGGCGGCCGAGCGCGGCTGGCAGATCACCCAAGCCAAGGGCATCAAAATCAGCGAATACCGCAACGTCATCACCTGCCAGATCACGCTGGTGGACGGCGAAGAGATCAGCATCGCCGGCGCCTTGCTCGACCGGCAAGAGCCCTATATCTTGCAGATCAACGATTACCGGATTCACTTTGAGCCGCGCGGGCATCTGCTCATCATGGGCAGCTACGACAAGCCGGGCGTGATCGGACGCGTCGGCACGCTCATGGCGGAGAATGGCATCAACATCGCCAGCTGGCATACGGGGCGGGCGGCGCCCGGCGGCAACACGCTGACCGTGCTCAACTTCGATGAAGCACTGCCCGAGGCGGTGATGGCGGCGCTGCGAGAGCAGGACTTCATCCGGCATGTGCATCAGCTTCTGATCTAGAGGCATTTTGCGTTATACTGAAAATAACGAGTCAATAGGGTGCGCGTTGAATCACGAAACGATACTGAATCTGCCGCTGGACGCCATCCGCGAATACTGCGCCAAGCAGCCGATTCGGCGCTTGTCCATCTTCGGTTCGGCGCTTCATGGCGATATGCACCCCGAAAGCGACATTGACTTGCTCGTCGAGTACATGGCCGGCGCCCAAGTCGGCCTAGCGTTCTTTCAACACATGGTTGACTTGAGCGAGATTATCGGCCGCGAAGTTGACTTGCGCACGCCTGAGGATCTGAGTCGTTATTTCCGAGGTGCGGTTTGTGAGGAAGCGATACCACTCTTTGAAATCCAGCCGGGAGAATGACCGTATAAGACTGTGCCACGCGTTAGATGCGGCAGAAAAGGCTCAGCGGTTTGCGCAGGGACATACGCGCGCTTCGCTATCGCAGGACGAAGGTTTGCAGCTCATTCTAGCCCGGTTGCTGGAGATTCTGGGCGAAGCCGCCGGTTCCGTGTCTCCCGAGTGTCGCTCCAAGTATCCCGACCTGCCCTGGTCTAGCATGAAGGCCATGCGCAACTGGCTGGCGCACGCTTACTTCGATATCAATCTCGATACACTTTGGAATGTTGTGCAGAATCATATAGTTCCACTGATCGCCCAGTTGGAAGCCATTCTCGCGGCCGAAAACATCGACTGCTCCGCGTAGTAATGACAGAAACACTCAATCCAGGTGACTCTTGATCGCCAGGGCGACCTCTTTACTGATTCCGTTGACCGCGGCGAGCTCTGAAACACTGGCGCTCTTGATAGCATCGATGGAGTTCTCGAAGTGTTTGAGCAGCAGCTTGCGCCGCTGGGGTCCGACGCCGGGGATGGTCTCCAAGCGGCTGGCCATGCCCTTCTTGCGGCGCTGCGAGCGGTGACTGGTGATGGCGAAGCGATGCGCCTCATCGCGAACGCGCTGCACCAGGTAGAGGGCTTCGCTGCGGCGCGGCAGCAGGATGGAATCCACCTGATCGGGTAGGAAGATTTCTTCGATGCGTTTCGCCAGCGACGCCAGGGGCACGCGATCGGACAAGCCGAATTCCGCCAAGACTGACTTCGCCACATTGAGCTGCCCCAGCCCGCCATCGACCAGCAGCAAATCGGGCAGCAAGCGCCAGGTCTCGTCTTTGTCTTTTCCATCGGGCGAGAGTTCAGCTTCCGCTTCGGCGGCCTGCTTCCAGCGCAGGAATCGGCGGGTCAGCGCTTCATTCATCGATTGATAATCATCGGAGCCGCTATGTGAAACGGTGCGGATATTGAAGCGACGGTATTCGCTCTTTCGAGCGACACCGCGCGCGAAGACGACGCGGCTCGCCACAATCGCCGTTCCTTGCGTCGTGCTGATATCGAAGCATTCGATACGGTTGGGTACGCGCGGCAGCTTCAGCGCCTCCTGCAATTCCGCCATCGCCTTTTCATGTTTGGTGGTGTCGGCTTCGTATTGCGCGCGCATCATCTGCAAGCTTTCGAGGGCATTCTCCTGCGCCAAACCGATCAGCTTGCGTTTGTCGCCCCGCTGCGGCACATGAATCGTCACCTTGGCGCCGGCCCGTTTGTCGCTCAGCCAGCGTTCGAGGATGCGCGCCTCCTCGACTTCATTGGGCAGGATGAGCTCGCGCGGGATATTGCTGGAAGAGGCGTAGAACTGGCTGATGAATTGCTCCAGCACGGCGGCGTCGCTTTCGCCTTCGGTATTGTTCATCGTGCGCGAGTCGCTGCCGATAAGCTTGCCGTTGCGGATGAACATGATCTGCACGGTGGCGTCGCGCTCGTCGCGCGCCAGGGCGATGACGTCGTGATCGGTCATGTGTACCCCGACCGCTTTATGTTTGTTGGTGATGAAGTCGATCGCCCAGAGTTGATCGCGGATGCCCGCCGCCGCCTCGAAGTTGAGTTCGGCGGAGGCCTTTTTCATCTCATTTTTCAGGCGCCTGCGCACATGTTCAGCGCGGCCGCCAAGGACATCCATCAGTTCCTGAATCATGAAGCGGTATTCAGCGCGATCAACGGCGCCGATACAGGGCGCGTTGCAGAGATTAATGTCGTGGAAGAGGCAAGCGCGCTCGTCAGTGCCGCTGATTTCGCGGTCGCAGGTCAAGTAGGGGAAAGCCTTGCGCAGGTCCCGCAACGTTTTCTGCACCACCCACATGGCGGAATAGGGTCCAAAATAGCGCGAGCCGTCATCGACGATGCGGCGAGTGGTTTCTACTTTGGGAAAGGCGTCGCCCCAGCCGACACGGATATAGGGGTAGCGCTTGTCGTCCTTGAGCTCGATATTGAAGCGCGGCTTGTGTTTTTTGATCAGCGTCTCTTCGAGGATTAGCGCCTTGACTTCGTTCTCGGTGATGATGAAGTCAATGTCTTCGACCAGCCCGCGCATCCGCAGTGTTTTGCTATTGCCATCAGCCTGCGTCGTAAAATAGCTGCGTACGCGATTCCGCAATCGCTTCGCCTTGCCGACGTAGATAACTTTGCCCACCCCGTTCTTCAACAGGTAAACGCCCGGCTTGGCTGGCAGGTGCTTCAGGATCGTCTCGATACGCGCCGGTTTTTCGTAGGACATAGTGGTGAATTGCGCAGAATGGATTACATATATTCTAGCATGCCGTACGCGAAAACGGAGCCAGCGAGCCTTCGGACTCAACAGCGATACCCGGATGCGGTATGCTGACGGGCAGGCGCGGAATCATGACTACGGCAGGATGAACCAGCATATTCCTATATTGGAACGCGAAGTAATCGAGGCTTTGCGCGCCGATGACCCGGCCGTCAAGCGACTGATCGATGGTACGGTCGGCGGCGGCGGTCATACGCTGGCGCTCTTGCGCGCCGGCATCGAAGAAGCGCTCGGCATCGATCTGGACAGGAGCGCGATCGTCCAGGCCACTGATAGACTATCGGAATACGTTGACCGCGCGCGCCTCGTCCATGGCAGTTATATGGCTATGGCGGAGGCGGCAAATGCCTTAGGCTGGGAAGCGGTCGATGCCATTCTGCTGGACCTGGGCACCTCTTCGCTGCAAATGGATGACCCGGAGCGAGGCTTCTCGTTTCGCTTTGATGCGCCGCTGGATATGCGTTTTGACGAGCACGGTGGCGGCGCCACAGCCCACGATCTGGTCAACGGCTTGTCGGCCGCGAAGCTCGCGGACCTTTTCTATCGTTACGGCGAAGAGCGGAGCGCGGGCAGAATCGCCGGTGCGATCGTCGAGCAGCGTCCGATTCATACGACACGTCAACTGGCTGAGCTGGTGGCGCGCGTCAAGCCCAAACCGGCCCGCCGTTCGACGAAGAGGCATCCGGCGACCAAGGTGTTTCAGGCGCTGCGCATCGCCGTCAACCGAGAGCTGGAATCGGTCGAGAACGCGCTTCCTATTGCCGTCAATCTGCTCCGACCGGGCGGCCGGTTGGCTGTGATCACCTTTCACAGCCTGGAAGATCGTATCGTCAAACAAGCGTTTAGAAAGCTGTCGACCACGGTGACTGCCCCGCCCGGGATGGCTTCCATCGAGGAAATGGTGGCGCAGGTCCAGCGGGTCAATCGCAAGCCGATCGTCCCCTCACTCGAAGAAGTCAGAGCGAATCCGCGCAGCCGCAGCGCCAAGCTTCGTGTTGTTGAAAAGTTGGAACGGGCTTAATGGCGAGTTGCGAGATATCCCAATCCGAATACATTTGTAAGTATAAAGGACGCTACCGCCGCAGTATCGTAGTTTGCCGTTTTTCGGTTGACAGTCAGTATGTCGCAGACCTGGTTTCAGCATACATTCAGTCGCAAACGCTTTCGGACGCGCAATCAGGCGACCGCGCTGGCGATACTGGGCATCGCCGTGCTACTGATCCTGGGAAGCCTGTATCTATCGCAGGTGGCCTCCTTCGCCATCACCAACCGGAAGATTGAAGACCTGATCAGTCGCCGCGATCAATTGAAGCGCCAGAATGAGCAGCTTATCGGCGAGATCGCCAGCTTCCGCACCGTACCACGCCTTTACGCGCGCGCGGTCGAGATCGGTTTTCGTCCGGCGACCAACAGCGACATCGACTACCTGTTGATCGAGGGCTACAATCCGCAGCGAGAGCGGGCGCCTTTGGAAATGACAGCGCCGAATCAACTGGACGTAGCGGCGCCGGTTTACGATGAGACATTTGGCGGCTGGCTGGAGCGGCAATTCAGCCTCCTGCGAGACCAATTCGAATCTTTCGGCAAGTGACGCGAGCCTGCGATCGTATGCAAGGACTTAGTCCACAGCAATCTACGATTCAAACCAGACTGCCATTTGTGGCCATCTTCCTTATATTGATGGCGGCCTACCTTGTGATCAATCTGGCGAATTTCCAGTTCTTCCCTAGATCCGTGCGGCAAGAGCTAGAGAAGATCGGCAGCTCGGTCACGAACACGACGCTCCGTGTGCCGGCCGAGCGCGGCCTCATATTTGACCGCGACGGCGAGCCGCTCGCTTTCAATATCGTCCAGTATCGTCTCGGCGTCAGCCCGGCTCTGGTGAATGATGATGAGGCGCTGATGAAAGAATTGGCGGCGATACTGGACGTGGACGAATTCGAGCTATTCATCAAGATCAACAGCGAGAATGTCTGGGAATTCGTTGCCGCTCCGATATCGGCGGAACAAGGACAGGCTATCGCGGCGCTGGACGATATCGCTCTCGGTCTGGAAGAGATACCCAAGCGCTTCTATCCGCAAGGGACGCTCGCCGCCCACGTGATCGGTATCGTGCTGGACGAAGGGCTCGTCGGTTCGCTCGGCGTCGAAGGCGCCTACAATGATACGCTGTCGGGGCGCGTCCTTGATCTGTCGATCAGCAATGTCCCCTTTGATCTGCCGGAAGACAGGCCGGCGGAACAGCGCGGCAAGGATATCGTGCTGACGCTGGACCGTGATGTGCAGTTTTGGGTCGAGAGTGAACTAAAAGCGGCCGTGGAGGAATACAAGGCTTACCGAGGCACCGTTGTCGTGATGGATCCGCGCAATGGCGATGTCCTGGCGCTGGCCAACTACCCCACCATGGATCCAAACCGATTCCTGGAAATCGAAGATCCAAGCCTATTGGAGAATCCTGCAGTCCAGGATCTATACGAGCCGGGCTCGATCATGCAGGCGCTGACGGTCGCAAGCGCGCTCGAAAGCGGTGCGATCAGCCCCTATTGGACCTACAATGACACCGGTCAAATCGAAGTGGGCGGGCAGGAAATTTTCAATCGACACTTTCAGGCGCATGGCACTGCGGATGCGGCGACAGTCCTGATCCGCTCGCTGAATGCGGGCGCGACGACCATTGCGCTGGAAATGGGCACAGCGCAGTTCTATAGCATGATGCGCGCATTTGGACTCGGCCAGCCTACCGGCGTCGGTCTCTTCGCGGAAGAAGCGGGCGAGTTGAAGATCCCCGGGGATACAAACTGGAGCGAGAGTTATCTCGGATACAACAGTTTCGGTCAGGACCTCCAAGTAACATCAATGCAACTAATCACTGCCTTTAGCGCGCTGGCCAATAACGGCATCATGCGGCAGCCGCGCATCGTCCGCCAGGTAATCGGAGAAGAGGGCGCGGAGGAGGCGCGTCCCACAACCGTTCGTCGCGTCGTTTCCTCAGAAACCGCGGCAATCGTCAGAGATATGATGATCCGTGTGGTGCGCGAAGGCGCGTCCGGCGCATTCATGCGTGGTTATACCGTCGCTGGCAAACCGGGAACCGCCTGGATATCGACCGCGGTCGGTCAAGAATACGGCGAACATTCAACAATTGTAAGCTTCGTTGGCGCCGTGCCGGCATATGACCCACAAGCGGTAATCCTGGTCAAGCTGGATCGGCCCAAAGAATACTACGGTCACGCTGTCACCCCTCACATCTTCAAGAAAATTGCAGACCGTCTTGTGATTCTGCTCGAAATACCGGATGATGAGGTCCGCGGTCGCCTCGAAGCAGCCAAATCCGACGTCAACACAGACGGAAGCTAGGCGCCAGGAACCATGGACGGGCAATTACCACTGGCGCTCAGTGTAGGCGGCGCGACCTTTTTGCTCGGTGTCATCTGGGGCGGTCCCTTCGTCGAGATCTTGCGCCATTTCAATCTGGGCAAGCAGATCCGCGCCGAGCTGATGGACAGCCACCATGTGCGGAAGATCGGCACGCCGACCATGGGCGGCATCATGATAATCCTGCCGGCCATCGCTGTCACCTTAGCGCTCAATATCTCACGCATCGTCGAAGTAGGCGAAGGGCGCAGTATCCTTCTGCCGCTAATAGTGCTGATTGGCTTTGCCTTGCTCGGCTTGATTGACGATTGGGAGGGCATTCAGACCTCGCGCGGCAACGTGGGGGAAGGGCTCTCGGGCAAGATGAAGTTCGCCTTGCAAATTCTGTTGGCTTTAGGCGCGTCGACGGTCATTTCTTATTTCGAGTTTTCCTTTGCCAATAGTTTGGAGCTGCCGCTGATCGACGCGAAGATTCCCCTTCATCCCCTGCTCTTCATTTCGATCAGCACCTTCATTATCGTGGCGACCTCCAATGCGACCAATTTCACCGATGGGCTGGACGGGCTGGCCGGCATCATTACCGCCAGCGCTTTCGGCGCATACGGTGTAATCGCCTTCTTGCAGGATCAGATCTACATGGTCGAACTGTGTTTCGTTATCGTGGGCGCCTGTTTCGCCTTTCTCTGGTATAACGCGCATCCGGCGCAGCTGTTCATGGGCGATACGGGCTCGCTGGCTTTGGGCGCCACCCTGGGCACGGTCGCGGTGATGACGGGGCAATGGCTTCTCCTGCCGATCATCGCTATCGTACCCGTGATGGAAATCTTGAGCGTGATTCTGCAAGTCGCCTCCGCCAAGCTGAGCCGGCGTTTTTATGGCGATGATATTCGGCCTTTCCGCCGCACGCCGATCCATCATCACTTCGAATTGGGTGGCTGGAGCGAAACGCAGATCGTGCAGCGCTTCTGGCTGATCGGCATTCTCAGCGCATTCGTCGGCGTCGCTCTCGCGCTCCTGTAAACAGTTCCGCAAATCGCCGCTCAGTTTCAGCTCGCTGATTCACTGGGTATCTGGCGCGCTGGCATCATGTCGCAAAAGTCCAATCCACTATAATTGAAACTGCTTGCTCGCTTGCGTTAGCGATAGAGGCAGCTGCGCAAATATGGTTGAACGAGACTCCCTGTCTGGCAAAAAGGTCGTCGTCTTCGGTTTCGGCCGCCAAGGCAAGGCGCTGGCGCGCTGGCTGCCCACCGTGGGCGCCGATGTCGCGGTGACGGACAGCCGCAGCGCCAAGGAGCTGGGATTGCGCCGCCGCGAATTTCCGGGCGTTCGCTTTCATCTTGGCGGGCACCCGGAAGATGTCTTGATCGGGGCGCGCTGCATCTGCGTTTCTGGCGGCGTCCCGCTGGACATGCCCGTTCTGCAGTTGGCGCAAGAGCGCGGCATACCCTTCACCAACGATGCGCAGCTTTTCCTCGAGCGCTGCCCGGCGCCCGTTATTGGCATTACCGGCAGCGCTGGCAAGACCACCACCGCCGCTTTGGTGGCGAGTATCGTGGAACGAGCGGGCTACAAGCTGTGGCTGGGCGGCAATATAGGCAATCCGCTTATCGAAGAGCTGCCGAACATCAGCGCAAATAATATCGTCGTCATGGAGCTTTCCAGCTTTCAATTGGAGTTGATGACGGCAAGCCCGCAGGTCTCCGCAGTACTCAATCTGACGCCAAACCACCTCGACAGGCACGGCAGTTTTGAGCACTATGCCTCCGCGAAAGCCAACATTTTGCGCTACCAGCGAACGAGTGACGTGGCGGTGCTCGGCTGGGATGACGCAGGCAGCCGGGCGCTGGAGCAGATCGTGGAGAGCGAGCTGCTGGCTTTCAGCCGCTACGAGATGGTGCCGCATGGCGCCTTCATGCTGGGCAGTCGGCTTCTCGTCGCGGGGTCGGCCAGTTATGACGCGAGCCCCCACGTCGTCTGCGAGCGGGAGGACATCCCCTTGCGCGGCGAACACAATGTCTTGAACGCCCTGGCCGCCTGCGCCATCACCGGCTCGATGGGCTTGGCGATCGACCGACCGGGCGTCATGCCGGAAGTGATGCGCGAGGCGATTCGCAGCTTCACACCGGTCGAGCACCGCCTGGAAACCGTGCGCGCCCGCAATGGCGTCACCTGGGTGAACGACAGCATCGCCACGGCGCCGGAACGCACCCTGGCCGCGCTCGCCAGTTACGATGAGCCGCTCGTGCTGCTGATTGGCGGCGCGGACAAAGACCTGCCTTGGGAGACGGCGCTACAGTTTGCCTTGCAGAAGGCGCGGCACATCATCGCCTTCGGCGAAGATGGCGACAAGCAAGTGGCGACAAAAGTGATGAAACTGCTATCGAAGATGCGCGTCGGCGACGAACAGGTTTCGCGTGCGCGGACGCTGGCCGAAGCGGTGAAAAGAGCGACGGAAGTAGCCAAATCTGGCGATGTCGTGTTGCTATCGCCCGGTGGGACAAGTTACGACGCCTACACCGATTTCGCCGAGCGCGGGGAGCACTTTCGCCAATTGGTATCTCAACTATAATAGACCTCATAACCCAGCCGCCGGTAGCCACTCGACGGCAAAGAATCGGTCCGCCGCGACCAGTTGAATCAATGAGACATCAACTCTCCTGCGCAGCGCGGCTTACGTATAAGAAAGGATGGCATGACCGACCGAATCAACCATGACGCCAGGCAGCGTCGATTCCGCCGCAGGATTCGACGGGGCGCCGGGGTCTCAGTCGTCAACGACGAGGGCCTCCGCCCAGCCATAGCTCAGAGGCGGCAGTTTCTGGCGACGCTGGATAAGCCGCTGGTGGCGGTCGTCGTTCTGCTGCTGGCCATTGGCTCTTTGATGGTATTCAGCTCCACCTGGGACTGGAGTAACGAGACTTATGGCAACGCCAGCGGTTTCTTCGTCGAGGAGCACCTGCGCAATGTCGTGCTGTCGGTCATTGCGCTGGTATTCTTCGCGGCGGTAGATTATCGTTTTTGGAAGCGATTCGCTATATGGCTTCTTCTGCTGACGGTCGTGCTGCTGGTCGCCGTGCTGGTATTCGGAGAAAAAAGATGGGGCGCGCAGCGATCTTTCATCGGCGGCCGCCTTCAGCCAGGCGAGTTGGCGGAGTTCACCATCGTGCTTTATATGGCGGCTTGGCTCGGCTCCAAGAATGCGAAAGTGGACAGTGTTCTGCAGGGCATGCTGCCATTCCTGATGGTGGTCGGCCTGGTCGCCGCTTTGATTATAAGGCAGCCGGACTTGAGCTCAGCCGCAATTGTCGTATTGACGGCCGGGGTTATGTTTTTCGTGGCTGGCGCCAATATGCTTCACATAGGAGCAGTGGTTGGATTGGCCGGCGTCGTGGGCATAGTCGTCGTGGAGAGCCGGCCCTACGCGCAGCAGCGCATCGCCGACTTTCTGGCCGGTTTCAGCGATGTCACCTTGTCAGATTACCATACGCTGCAGGCGATAACCGCTTTTCTGCGCGGAGGCTGGATCGGCGTCGGCATCGGCCACTCAGAGCAGAAGTTCGGGGCGCTGCCGGCGCCGCATACCGATAGTATTTTCGCCATCATCGGCGAGGAACTTGGCGTCTTTGGCGCGGCTATCGTGGTCGCGCTTTACATCGTCTTCGCCATTCGCGGCTTCCAATTAGCCCGCCGGGCTAAAGACAACTTCGGGTCACTGCTCTGCGTCGGTTTCACCTCCTGGGTGATCATTCAGGCGCTGCTGAACATCGCCGTGATGACGGGCGCGGTGCCTTCCACCGGCGTGCCATTGCCCTTCATCAGCTTTGGCGGATCGTCACTGATGGTGGTGATGATCGGCGTCGGACTGATGCTGAGTGTCTATCGCGTGGCGACGCGGCGAAAATCGACTGTGGAACGGAGAAGAGATATTGCGAGTTTTGATCGGAGCTGGCGGAACCGGCGGGCACGTCTATCCCGCGCTGGCGACCGCCCAAGCGCTGTTGCGGGACAACAGTGAGGCGCACGAACTGCACTTCGTGGGCGCGGTGGGTGGCATGGAGCGAAAGCTGGTCCTGGAATCGAAGCTCGAATTCGTCAGCTACCATGAAGTTCTTGCGGGACCCTTGCATGGCGTCAATCCGCTGCGCGCCGCTATCAGCCTTTTCAAGTTGGGCATCGGTACCATTCAGTCGCTGGTCAAGCATTTGCAGATCCGTCCACAAGTTGTCTTGCTGACGGGTGGCTGGGCGAATTTGCCGGTGGCCGCGGCCGCGCGCCTTCTTGGCATTCCCAACGTGATATACCTGCCCGATATCGAGCCGGGCTTGACGATCACGGTCTTGCAGCGCTTCGCCCGCAGAATCGCCATCACTGTCGAAGCATCAGCGCAATTCTTGCCGCGGGGGAAAACTGTCGTCACCGGATATCCCTTGCAGGAGAACCGCCTGAAGGCCACACGTGAAAAGGCGCGCGAACACTTCAAGCTGGACGCCAGACGCAAGACGCTGCTCGTTTTCGGCGGCAGTCGCGGCGCGCGCAACATCAACATCGCGCTGGGCGCCTGTCTCGGGCGCCTGCTCGAAGATGGCGTCCAGATCCTGCATATTACCGGCGAACTGGACTGGGAGCGCGCGCTGCGAGAGGCGGGCGAATTGAAGGAGCACGCGGATTATCACGCTTTCCCATACCTTCACGCTGACATGGGTTTGGCACTTGCCACCGCCAATCTGGCGCTTTGCCGCGCGGGCGCCAGTACGCTGGCGGAGCTGCCGCTCTTCGCGCTGCCGGCGATTCTCGTGCCCTACCCCTACGCCTGGCGCTATCAGAAGGTGAATGCCGATTACCTCAGTGATCGGGGCGCGGCGATACGCCTGGATGACGAGGATATGCCTGACAAACTGCATCAGGCCATCTCGACTCTCATCCATGACGATGCACGTCTGAGCGAGATGAGCGAACGGTCGCGCGCGCTGGCCAATTCCGATGGCGCTGCCGCGCTGGCGCGTCTGCTGATCGAAACAGGCGCGAACTGAGATGCTGGAGTTGGCGACGCTGGTCTGGGGCTTTGTCCTGGCCTTCGCCGCGGTCGGGCTTGGACGCGGCTGGACCAAGGAAATAATCGCGCTGGCGGGCATCATGTTGGGGCTATTCGCGCTGCACCAGTTTGACAGCGCCATTCGCGAGCAATTGCTGGTCAATTTCTCCTCGCAGGTCAAGTTTTTGTTTCAAAGCGCGATACTGATGATCATCGCCTTTTTCGCCTATCAGACTCGCGCGCTGGTGGGCAACCGCGCTCAAGACGAGCCTGACGTAACGGGGCGCGACGCCCTACAGTCGAAGGCGCTGGGTGGCATCGTCGGCGCAGTTAATGGCTATTTGCTTAGCGGCTCTATCTGGTATTTCATGCACATCAATGACTATCCCTTGTCGCCTTATATCGAAGCGCCGGCGATCGGATCCTTGAGCTTGAGCACAGTAAATAATCTGCCGCTATATGTGCTGGCGGGCGGACCGGGGGCGCCGGGCGACTTGCTTTCTCTGTCGGTCATCGGCCTGTTCATCATTGTGTTGGTCTTGATTTAGAAGCATGCTTGGTCTCGCTCATGATTAGCCTGTCATCTCTGATGTGGACGACCGCCATATTCTTCGCGCTGACGGGCGCGCTGCGCGGCTGGCATCGAGAATTAGTCGGCACGACAGGAATACTGCTGGGCTTCTTCGCCATCTTCCAATTCGACAGCCTTTTGCGCGGCAGCCTCTATCTACTGCTGACCGACGAACAGACCTTCCTGCTGCAGATGGCGGCTCTGCTGGGGATTGCCGTCATTGCTTACCGCAGTCGGCTGGCCACCCGCGACCTTGAAGGAACCGGCCGAGTACGGAACATGGTGTTTGGCGCGCTCGTCGGCTTCTTCAACGGCTACATCCTGGCTGGTTCTAGCTGGTATTTCCTGGACATTAATCGCTATCCCTTTTGGCAGCTGTTGTCGGCGCCGGCCGACGCGTCGGTCAGTTTCCTGGGCGCCGGCGCGCTGCCGATCGTTGTGCTCGGCGGAGGCTTGGCCGGGGGCGGGAGCTTGCTACCAATCGCCGTTCTCGTCATTCTGGCGCTTGTCGTCATGATCATCTGAAGCGGTCGCCGTACTCGAATCAGGAAGGCATTCGGACAGCATGTTGCAGTTGGCGCCCGGGCAGCGCATTCACTTCATCGGGATCGGCGGCGCCGGTCTCTCGGCAATCGCGCGTATTTTGCTGGAGCGCGGCTACGCGGTCAGTGGCTCGGACTTAAGAGGCAGCGCGCTCACAGCGGCATTGGCAGAGAATGGCGCGCGCGTCTACATTGGCCATGACGCTCGCTATGTACAGGGCGCGGATATCGTGCTGGCGACATCGGCCGCCCCGCCTGACCACGTCGAGATTGAGGCGGCCGAGGCGCAGGCCATCCCCATCTTCAAGCGCCAGGCCTTCATGGCTGCGATCCTGCGCGACTGCGATACGATTGCGGTTGCCGGCACCCACGGAAAAACGACCACGACATCAATGATCATCCATATCTTGCAGCGCGCGGGAAAAGATCCGAGTTTCATCGTCGGCGGCATCATGGCGAATACGGATCGGAACGCGGGTGTTGGCAAGGGACCGTCATTCGTCATTGAAGCCGATGAGTACGACAATATGTTTCACGGGTTATATCCAAATCTCGCCGTCATCACCAATGTGGAGCATGATCATCCCGATTTCTTCAAAACGCCGGCGCAGACGCGGGCCGCTTTCCAGACCTTCGTCAATACGATGGCGCCTGACGGACCTCTTGTCGCTTGCGCGGACGACGCCGAGACGCTATCAATCGCCGAGGCGCGTCAGGCCGACGAGGGCAATGTGACGACTTACGGCATTCATAATGCGGCAGCGGAATGGCGAGCGACGGATTTGTGCTTCGACAGCGAGACGGTCAAAGCCCGAATTTCGCATCATGGTTTGCCGCGGGCGGAGCTGAGGCTGAGCGTTCCCGGCAGGCATAATGTGCTGAATGCACTGGCCGCCTTGGTCGCCGCGAGCAAACGTGGCGTCAGCCCCGAGGAAAGCGCCCAAGCGCTCGCAAGTTTCCGGGCGACCGCGCGCCGCTTTGAGATTCGCGGAGAGCGCGATGGCCTGATCGTGGTCGACGATTACGCGCACCATCCCACCGAGATTCGGGTCAATATTGAGGCGGCGCGGCTGCGTTATCCCGAGCATCAGATCTGGGCGATCTGGCAACCACACACTTACTCTCGTGTTCAACAGTTCTGGTCAGGCTTCCTTAAGGCATTTGAGGGCGCCGACCGGGTGCTGGTTACGCCGATTTACGCCGCGCGCGAAGAGCCGCTCGAAGGCATAACCGGCATTGCTCTGGTTAAAGCGATATCGGCGTATGGCGCGGTCGCCTATACACCCACATTTGACGATGCCGTCGAGACCTTGCGCCACTCCGCCCGCGCTCCAGCCGTCGTGCTGATATTCAGCGCGGGCGATGCCAATCTCATTGCGGACAGATTCCTCGCAGGGGGGTCATGAGGCTCTTGCCGGCGCTGGATGCGGCTTCGATAGATGGGCTGCAGGAAATGCAGTCGCTGGCGCGCTATACGGCCGCTCGCCTCGGTGGACCGGCTGATTATCTTTACATCGCAAAGAACCCCGACTACAAGGACACGCTCGAGCTCCTGCAATTGGCCTGGAAGCAGGATCTTGCGGTAACCGTCATCGGCGGGGGCGCCAATATCCTGGTGTCTGACGCCGGCATCCGCGGCTTGACCATCATCAATCGGGCGGCGCAAATCGAGCGAGAGGGCGCCGGCGACGAGGCGCTGATCACCGTCAGCAGCGGCGCCAACCTGATTCGTTTGTCGCGCTATTGCCAGGAACAGGGATTGGCGGGCCTGGAATGGGCGATTGCTGTGCCCGGCAGCGTGGGCGGCGCGGTGGTCAACAACGCCGGCGCGCACGGCAGCGATATCGCCAGTACGTTGACACGCGCGCTGGTCTTTGAAGCGGGACATGGAGAGCGCTGGTATGGGGTCGAAGATCTCGACTACGCTTACCGCTATTCCCGGCTCAAGGGACGTGCCGATCGACGCTACTTCATCAAGCGAGCGCAATTCCAACTGCGGCGCGACGACCCACAGTTGATACAGGCGCGGATGGCGTACAACAACGATTATCGGCGCCGCACCCAGCCGCCGGGCGCCAGTCTTGGCAGCATCTTCAAGAATCCAACGGGAGACTACGCCGGACGCTTGATAGAAGCGGCAGGCTTAAAGGGCCTGCGCGTCGGCTCTGTGCAGGTTTCCCCCATCCACGCCAATTTCTTCGTGAACATTGACGACGAAGCCAGCGCTCGCGATTATTTTGAACTCATTCGCCAGGTTCGCGAACGGGTTGAAGAGGCTTTTGCTGTTCGGCTAGAGCTGGAGATTCAGACCCTCGGCGAATGGGACTGATATTGCGCCCCAGGCGGTTTGCGCTGAATTTTGAGCGACTGTAAACTGAATATCGTACTGAGCGACGGTTGCATTAAGCTACCTTTGGAAGACCCTGAGTGGCAAGTCATGTTCAGGCTCACAGACGGCAAGCGGAACGTGCGCCCGGCGTGTTGCATCGGGCTGCGCCCGGTACCGTGCCAAAGCGAACGGCGCCGGCGCGCAGTGAGCGGAGCCGCGCTTTTTTACGCTGGCGCGCCTCCAGCGCCATCATGTTTGTGCTGTTCAGCGCCATATTAGTTTCATTCTTTACCAGCGACGTCTTTTATGTGCGGTCGATTCAAGTGCGGGGGAACAATCACATCACGCGCGAGGAGGTATTCGCCTTTTCCGATATCGCCGATTATCACATGTTCTGGTTGGATCCAGAGCAGATCCGTCAGAGCGTCTTGCGTTCATCGTCGATCGCCGATATCACCGTTGAGCTCGGCTGGCCGCCTAACTTGATCACCATCATCGTGCAAGAACGGCAGCCCGCCATCGTTTGGTCGGACGCCGGCGCGGAAACATGGATTGATATTCAAGGGCGAGTGATGCGCGCCCGGGTGGAGATGCCCAATCTGCTGCACGTCAATCTGCTTTCGGACAGTGATGACGGCCCGAAGCCGCGCCCGGAAGACTTCAGCGGCGACATGGTATTGGGTGCGCTGCGGCTGAAGGAAATTCTGCCCGCAGGCGAGCACTTGAGTTTCCATCCTATACACGGTCTGGGCTGGACCAATGAATTGGGTTGGCAAATATGGATGGGCAGCGATTCAGCGGCGGTCATGAGCGAGAAAGTCACAATGTACAATGTGCTGCTGGAGAATATAAACAGCCGCGCGATTCCTATCGCCGAATTGAATATCGCGAATCTCGATGCGCCGTTCTACAGGATTTTATGGGGGCTATAGATCGACATGGGTGACTTAGTTGTAGGCCTTGATGTTGGCACTCACAAGATTTGCACAATCGTTGGCGAGGTGCGTCCCGAAGATGTTTATGTCGTCGGCTTAGGCATCGAGCCGAGCGACGGGATGAAGAAAGGCGTTGTCAATGATGTTGGCGCGCTTTCCGCCGCCATTGCCAAGTCGGTCCGCAAGGCGGAGAAGTCCAGTGGTTATGATATCAACCGCGCCTTCGTCAGCGTGGCGGGCAGCCATATTTCTTCACTGACCAGCCGCGGGCTGGCGACCATCGTCGGTTCGCGCAGCGTGGGACCAGAAGACCTTGACAAGGCGATGAGCGTCGCCCGCAATATCGCGATTCCCCATAACCGCGAGATCCTGCACGTCGTGCCGCGCAGCTATACACTGGACGGGCAAGAGGGCATACGCAGCCCACTGGGCATGCATTGTTTTCGGCTCGAAGTGGACGCCCATATCATCACCGCCTCGACGACGAGCCTGGCCAATCTCGAAGATGCGGTGGAATCGGCCGGCGTGCTGGTCGATCGCTTCATCCTGAATCCGCTGGCGGCCGGCGACGCCGTCTTGACCGCTCACGAACGCGAGATGGGCGCTGTGGTCATCGATATCGGCGGCGGCACAACTGACCTCGCCATCTTTATTGACGGCACCGTGTGGCATACGGCGATCATCCCGGTGGGCGGCAGCCACGTTACCCAGGACATCACCTACTGGATGCGCGTTCCCTTCGGCCTGGCGGAACAGGTCAAGATTCAGCGCGGCCATGCCGATATGAATGCGGTTAGCGAATCAGAAGTCTTCCCGGTCGAGCCATTCGGCGGCGAAATATTGCCGGTGTCGCGGCGCGATTTGGCAATGGTGATCGAAGCGCGTTTCGAGGAAATCTTTGAGCTGGTGGAGAAAGAAATCAAACGCTCGGGTTATGCAGGCCTTTTGCGAGCGGGCGCGGTCATCACGGGTGGCAGTTCTCAATTGCCCGGGTATCGCGATCTGGCGTCGCGAATCCTGAATGTGCCGGTGCGTTTGGCGCACCCGGAGAAGATCACCGGCATCGCCGACACGCTCAAGAATCCAGCCTACAGCACCAGTGTGGGTTTGCTGCGTTTGGGGCTGGAGATGGACGCGATGGTCGAACCCGAGGTTGTCGACTCGATGGGCATCCCGGTGAACCAGTGGGGCCGCCGAATGAACGAGATTTTGCGCCGATTTCTGCCGCAGGATGATTGAGATTTCATGTCGACAATTGATGTGAATTATTGCCTCATATTTGATTTGCGCATGCTGGCAATCCGCGTACAATGAGCAAATGAACGAGCCGTACACGTTGGTTTGACGTGCTGATTCACGAGGGTATACATTATGGTCAATGATTTGATAACAGGGGAAAACTTCGCGCAGATCAAAGTTGTTGGCGTTGGCGGCGGGGGTGGAAATGCCGTCAATCGCATGATCAACGAAGGTCTGGGCGGCGTCGAGTTTATTGCCGTAAACACCGATAACCAGGCTCTGATGCTGTCCAAGGCGAAGACGCGCGTACGTATCGGAGACAAGCTGACGCGCGGGCTTGGCGCCGGCGGCAATCCGGAGATTGGGCGCAAGGCAGCCGAAGAGAGTTCGGAAGATCTGCTCGAGGTGCTGCGCGGCTCGGACATGATCTTCGTCGCCTGCGGCATGGGCGGCGGCACCGGCACTGGCGCCTCGCCAGTCATCGCCCAGATCGCCAAAGAGCTCGGCGCGCTGACCATCGGCGTCGTGACCCGCCCCTTCACCTTTGAGGGCACCCGCCGGGCGCAATTGGCCAAGACAGGCATTGAAGCGCTGAAGAGCCAGGTCGATACGCTCATCGTCATCCCGAACGATCGTTTGCTGCAGATGGCGGATAAGCGCTCGACGCTGCAACAGGCTTTTTCACTGGCGGACGATGTGCTGCGTCAAGGCATACAGGGCATTTCCGAATTGATTACCGTACCCGGTTTGATCAACCTCGATTTCGCCGATGTGCGCACGGTGATGTCCGAAGGCGGCGCCGCCTTGATGGCGGTGGGCCGCGCGGCTGGCGACGATCGGGCGAGGTCGGCAGCCGAGTTGGCGATCACCAGCGGGCTGCTTGACGTCACCATTGACGGCGCCCGCGGCATCCTGTTCTCGATAACGGGTGGCGCTGACCTGACGCTGTTCGAGGTCAACGAGGCGGCCGCCATCATCAAAGACAGCGCGCATCCGGAATGCAACCTCATCTTCGGCGCCCACATCGACGAAAGCATGGGCGATGAGGTCCACATCACCGTCATCGCCACTGGATTCGAGCGCAGTCGCTTGGAGACCACCATGCAGGAAGCGGGCACGCTGCCAATTCGTCAGTCGACGCCACTGCCGCAGCCTCCGTCGGTGCAGCGGCCGATCTATGAGGATGTGGAAGTTCAGGCGCCCGGTGAAAACGCGGCGGCCGGCGGTGGATCGGGTTCGTCATCGCCGTTCCAGCGCAATCGTCTCGCCCCGCCTTCTCCGCCACAGGACGATCCGCGGACCTACGACAACATCGACCCCAAGAACACCGAGCTGCCGGCCTTCCTGCGGAAGCGCAATCGGCGTCAATAACGCGCGACATAGCAGACATAAGCACATGAAGGTGGGCTGTGCGAGCCCACCATTTTTTGTTACTCGATTACTTGCAAATTGTTGTCCACTTCTGAGAATGTGAGGCTTGACAAATAGCTGAGTTGGCAGACGGAGAATTGAAATTGAAGGCAAACTCTCGCCACATCGGTGTGCATATATTAAGCATCGAATGAGCGACCATGATATAAAGGAAATTACCTTTACTTACGTATAGTCTTTTTGCCAAAAGCACGATACATTCATCTGCGCCAGTCCAATGTCAAATTCATAGAATCTGATTTATAACTGCCTAAAGATGCGATCGCGTCTTAACAGTGTGGGAAATCCTCGTCATGATACAGCCACAAGCAACCACCAGCACACTGCACGAACTTGGCTACAAGATCTTCCTCGATCGCTACGCGCAAAAGGACATGACCCGGGCGAGCCTGGCCGTCGGCGACACCGTCATCGTGGTCGTCAACGCCAAGACGGGCCAGCGCGAGATCGGCACAGTAAACGAAATTGACTTGCCGCAGGTCACGGTCACGCTCCTTGATGACGAGGTCGTGGTTCGCGATCTGGAGCATGTGGACAAGCCGATTGAAACCGAACCCGGCCAGATGATGGACCGGGTGGCGCGCGGCGTGGCGGCAACTGAGGTCGGCGAGGCGAAGCAGGCCGAGTGGACGGAGAAATTCCGCTGGTTGCTCGATGATTGGAAGTTCGTGCCGGGCGGGCGCATCCTCACCGCGGCGGGAACTGACCAAGACTTGACCTATTACAACTGCTACGTCATCCCTTCGCCACAGGACTCCCGTGAAGGGATCATGACGACGCTGACGCAGATGACGGAGATCATGTCGCGCGGTGGCGGCGTCGGCATCAACCTGTCGACCCTGCGGCCGCGGCACGCCTATGTGAAAGGCGTCAATGGCCGCTCCAGCGGCGCGGTGTCCTGGGGCGGTTTGTACAGTTTCGTCACGGGACTGATCGAGCAAGGGGGCAGCCGGCGCGGCGCGCTGATGCTCATCCTTAATGACTGGCACCCGGATATCTTCAACTTCATCAACAGCAAGCGGCAATCGGGCAAGATCACCAACGCCAATATCAGCGTCGGCGTCTCCGACAAGTTGATGGAGGCGGTGGAGGCGGATGACGATTGGGAACTGGTATTCCCCGATACGCGCGATCCGGACTTCGATGAGCTGTGGGATGGCGATCTGGATACCTGGGTGGCGACCGGGCGAAAAGTCGCCCACTACAAGACGATTAAGGCGCGCGAGCTATGGGACGCCATCATCGAAAGCGCCTGGGCCAGCGCCGAGCCGGGCGTCTGGTTCCGCGAGCGCAGCAACAAGATGGCGAACAGTTGGTACTTCAATCCGCAGATTTGCACCAATCCCTGTGGCGAACAGCCGCTCGGGGCTTTTTCGGTCTGCAACCTGGGCGCGATCAACCTGTCGAAGTTTTACGACGAAAGCAAGCATGATGTCGCCTGGGATGAGTTGCGCCAGACGGTCGCTTATGCCACCCGTTTCCTCGATAACGTCATCGACACCACGCCCTATTTCTTCGAGGAAAACCGAGACGTGCAGCTGTCGGAGCGGCGCGTTGGGCTGGGCACGATGGGCATCGCCGAATTGATGCTGAAGCTCGGACTGCGTTATGGCGGCGATGAATCGGTCGAAGTCATCGACGATGTCTACCGGACCATCGCGGTCACGGCTTATGAGACATCGAGCGATCTGGCGCAGGAAAAAGGCGCCTTCCCCATGTTTGACGCTGAGAAGTTCCTGGAGAGCGGCTTCATGCAGGCGATGCCCGCCGATGCGCGAGAAAAGATTCGGCGCGATGGCATCCGCAACGTCACCCTGTTGACGCAAGCGCCGACCGGCACCACCGGCACGATGGTCAACACCTCGACCGGCGTCGAGCCCTTTTTCTCCTGGGTCTACTACCGCAAGAGCCGTCTTGGCTTGCATGAGGAGCAGGTTCCGATCGTCAAAGACTGGTATGAGGCGCATCCCAATGCCGAAGCCTTGCCCGAGCACTTCGTCACCGCGATGGACTTGTCGCCCGCTGAGCACATCAAAGTGCAAGGCGCCTTCCAGCGCTGGATCGACAGCGCCATTTCGAAGACCTGCAATGTGCCGAATGATTACACTGTTGAGCAGGTCAGCGAGTTATACAAATATATGTATGAGCTCGGCTGCAAAGGCGGCACGATTTATCGCGATGGCAGCCGCGATGAGCAGGTGCTGATGCTCAAAGGCGATGAACGCGCCGAGAGCGAAATGGAAGATCTGCTTGGCGGTGAGGGCGCCGAACCAGCGACGACGCCACACCGCGTTTATCCGCGGCCGGATCGTCTCGAAGGCATGACCGTCAGCACGCAGACACCATTTGGAAAAGCCTATATCACCATCAACCGCGACGAGAAAGGCAATCCCTTCGAGGTCTTCATCGCCATTGGCAAGGCGGGCACGGATATACAAGCGGATGCCGAAAGTCTGGGACGGATGATCTCATTGCAATTGCGCACGACAGCGCCACATAATCGCCGAGACATGCTCAAGCTGATCATTGAGCAGCTGCAGGATATCGGCGGCGCGCGCCCAATTGGCTTCGGCCCCAAGCGTGTGCTGTCCTTGCCGGATGCGGTGGCGCGCGTCTTGCAACTGGAGTTCTTCCCGGAGGATCAGCCCCAGCAACTGAACCTGCCGATTGAGCAGGCTGCTGCCACAGCCGATTTTGTCGATGCCGACGGCAGCACAACGATTAACTCGACGATATCGGGCGCGGACATGTGCCCGGCTTGCGGGACGATCACGCTGATTCGCGCCGAGAATTGCCGCAAGTGCCTCACGTGTGGTTATAGCGAGTGTTGATCAGGGTCTATAACCAGGATTATCCGCATACACCGATAGCAATGGCGCCAAGCGCGACAGAAGTGTTGCGTGTATTCTGTGTAAATTGTGCCTCCTGTGGTTAATCCAAATCCATGACAACGACACCTGCGCAAAAGACCAAAACGCAAAAGAGCCTGAAACGCTTTCTGCTCTTTATTCTAGTCGCCACCCTGCTCTACTTCGCTGTCTTCACGGTCGCCGTCTACATTATCGGTGAGCGAAACAATGCCGAACCCGCCGATGTCATCATCGTCCTCGGCGCCGGCTTGCGAGAAGACGGGCGTCCGGGTCCCGCCTTGACACGCCGAGCCAGACATGCGGCCGCGCTCTGGCACGAGAGCCTCGCGCCATTGATTTTGTGCACGGGTGGGCAATCGGAATATTATCCGCGCACGGAAGCGGCCGCCTGCCGCGAGATCCTGCTCGCCGCCGGGCTACCGTATGACGCCATCCTGACCGAAGAGCGAAGCCGCAGCACGGAAGAAAACGCCATCTACAGCAAACGGCTCTTGGACGAGCTTAGTCTGTCGCGGCTAGTGCTGGTCAGCGACAGTTATCACATGCTGCGCGCGGGCTGGGTCTTCAGCGCGCGCGGCCTCGAAACATTCGCCAGTCCGGCGCCTGCCAGCCGCATTCATGATCCGTTTGTCCACCCCTTTTCGCTCGTTCGCGAGTTCATCGCCTTCAACTGGCAGCTTTTCAAAGAGGCCTTCGGGATTCCCTGGACGCACGTCAGAGGCATCTAATCCACCCTCTTTCAGTGGACGGGCGCGCAGGGCATCGCTCAGCTGTTTCAACTATAATCAAGTTTATGCGGTGGCGACGGAAACGAAGTCGCCAAAGCTGCCCAACGGGATCCGCCGAAATGAAGCGCCAGCGACCACCAGGAATTGCCCGCATACTCATCTGCCTCTGGCTATGCTTGCTGCCCATGCGCGCCGCCGCGGAGGAAGAATGGTACAGCGTACAATCGGGCGACACGATCGAATCCATCGCGGCGCAATTTGGCGTATCGACGGAGGCGATCATCAAGCGCAATGGACTGGCGCGGACGAGCGCGATCGTGGCCCGTCAAATTCTCATCATACCTGCCACAGAAGCGCTTTCACTCGAGCAGGCGGAAAGCGAGGCGGACGCCGTTGAAGGTATCGGAAGGAGCCATATCGTGCGACGGGGGGAGACGCTGCAAAGGATCGCGGCGCTGTATGGCCTCGACTGGTGGACGCTGGCGAGCGCGAACAACATCAGCAACCCAAATCTGATTTACGCTGGCCAAGCGCTTGTCGTGCCGGCCGCTGGTCAGCGAGATAGCACGCCGGCCGCCGTTGCGACTCCACAACCCGCATCACTCGTTGAGCGCCCCGGATTACCGTCGACTTCGCAGCGACAATATCGAATCTATATCGCGCAGTATAGTGACGACTTCGATCGCATCGGGCAGCGATTCGCTGTGGCGCCGGCAGCGCTTCTAAACGTGAATGGCTTTGTTGGCAGGACACCTCTCTACGTTGGCGATGTCCTGCTTATTCCGGCCTCTTCATCGCGGGCCTCAGTTACGTCGCCGACGGCCGTGGCAGTTGAAGGGATTCAGCACATCGTACAGCGGGGCGAAACGCTCGCCATCATCGCTGCTCGTTACGGACGCGCGCTGGCGGAAATCGTCCTCGCCAACAGCATATCGAATCCGAACAGGATTGATGTGGGCCAAGTTTTGATCATTCCCTAGGAGCGAATCATGTCAAAGTATGTCTGCATCGGCGTACCCTACTATCTGGGCGAAGCCAAGCCGGAACGGGGAGAAGTAGAAGCCCTGCGCCACAGCGGGATTGCCGCCGAACTGAAGGCCGAGTGGGTGGAGATTAAGCCGAATTTCGCCGCGGCCGATGACCCGGTGGTGGCGGTGAATCGGGCGCTCGCAGAGGCGATACGAGCGCATTCGAGCATGGTGCCGCTGGTATTCGCCCAGGACTGCACGAGCTGCCTCGGCATGGTCAAGGGCTTGGAAGCGCAGGCGCCGGCGATACTGTGGTACGACTCGCATGGCGACTTTAATACGCCGGAGACGACGCCGAGCGGATTTCTCGGCGGCATGCCGCTGGCTGCGCTGGTCGGGCGCGGCAATCAGCATTTGCTGCGCGGCCTGGGATTGGAGCCGATCGCCGAAGCCGATGTCATCTTGGCTGATGCGCGCAACCTCGATCCGGAAGAAGGCCTCATGCTGCGCGAAAGCGAGGTGACGATTTACGAGACCTTGGCTGACTTGAATGCGGGACCACTGCCGGAGGGACCGCTGTATATTCACTTCGATACGGATGTCGTCGATTGCGCTGAGATGCCGGCCATGAGCTACCCGGAGCCGGGTGGTCCGTCGCTAGACGAAAGCATCGAGTCGCTGAAGCGCGTGTTGGCGCAGGGGAATACGGTCGGCATCTTGTTCAGCCTTTGGAATGACACGCTGGACGGCAGCGCCGAGGCCATGGCCGCTACCCTAAAACTGATCCGAGCATTAAAATAGCTAGGTTCAGCATCAATTCAAACTGGTGTGAATTAGGGCGTCAAGCCGCTTGCGATGAGCGAAAAATGCGCCTATCCTTTAAACGGTGTAGCGACCAATCGGCTTGGTTTTTCTTTTTGCCGAATCTTTAAGGACCGCTCGGCTTGTATACGGACAACGAGATTCTGTTTCCACATTACGCGATTCCGGCCCTGCGCGATGCGCGCGGCCAAGAATGGATGCGGCTGATTGACCGGCTGTCCGGCAAAGCCGAAACCAGCGTAGAAGTGATCGCCTTAATGTCCCTGATGATCGAGCTCAACGGTTGCCTCGCCTGCGAAACGGACAGTTATCGGGCGATGCGCGGCTGCACGGCCTGCGCCCAGCAGACGCTACGCCGATTTAAAGGCAGCGATGAAGAACTTATCAGCATGTATGATGAGTCGGTGGCCAGGATACGCGAACTCGAGATTGCATTGGCTGATTGACTTGGGCTCACGCGCGAGTTGCAGTTGACAAATTTGAATCGAACATGTTAAACTCTCCAGCCGTAGTGAATCCCTCTACGTGATTTTTATTGCAATCCATTTGAAGGGGCGTGCGACGATAGCGAGTTCACCTTATAGGATCAACGGAAATATCCGCGGTGTACGCGAAGTCCGGTTGATTGACGACACGAATACCAATATCGGCGTAGTCAATATCCATTACGCGCAGGAGCGCGCCGATGATGTCGGCTTAGATCTAGTGGAAGTCGCGCCCAATGCGGAGCCGCCGGTTTGCCGAATAATGGACTATGGAAAATTCCAATACGAGCAGCGGCGCAAAGAGCGCAAGTCCAAGAAGAATCAAGTCAAGGTGACGGTCAAGGAGATACAGCTTCGTCCCAAGACCGATGAGTACCACCTGCGCTTTGATATCAAGCGGGCGGAAAAGTGGCTGCTCGAAGGCAAGAAAGTAAAGTTCCGCGTGCGTTTTCGCGGGCGCGAGATCACGCATCAGCATATTGGGCGCGAGCGGCTGAGCAAAATTGAGGATGAATTGAAAGACGTTGGCGTCGTCGAGTTGCATCCCAATATGGAGGGTCGTGATATGCTCATGATTCTGGCGCCAAACAAGGACATTCGACAAATTTCGGAGAAGCAATAGTGCCGCGCAAGAAGAAGACGACCAAGTACAAGCTGAAGACGCATAAAGCGACCGCCAAGCGCTTCCGCATGACCGGAAGCGGCAAAATCGTGCGAACCAAGGGCGGCAAGAGTCACCTGCGCCGGCGTTCCGCCAAGCGTGTCAAGCGCCAATGGGACAAGACCATGGAAGTCGGTGAAAAGGCGACGCAGCGCCGTATTCGCCGGCTGGCACCTTATCTCGGCAAATACAAGGCGAATCCGCCCGCGTAAGCTCGATCCTATATCGCAAGGCATAGCCCAGCGCGTCGTTGCCGGGTCTATCCTATACGGAGAAGTCAAATGGCAAGAACAAGAACCGGAATCGTCAGGCGCCGGCGGCACAAGAAAGTCCTGAAGCTCACCAAAGGGCAGTGGGGAACGCGCAGCAAAAATTTCAAGCGCGCCAATGAGGCGATGATGCGCAGCCTTTGGTATGCCTACCGCGATCGCCGTCAGCGCCGCCGTCAATTGCGCCGGCTCTGGATTCAGCGCATTAACGCCGCCGCGCGCCTCAATGGCATGAAGTACAGCCAATTGGTCAACGGCCTGAAACGCGCCGGCGTCGAATTGGATCGCAAGAGCCTGGCGGGGATCGCGGTTCAGGATGCGGATACCTTCGGCAAGATCGTCGCCGTCGCCAAGCAGAGCCTGTAAACCACAGCGACATCTTCGGCAAGCGACAAAGGGGTCCGGCAACAGACCCTTTTTGTGTTTCTATGAGCGTTGCATGGATACCATCAGCAGCACGCAAAACAAGCGCGTCCGTTACATCAAGTCGCTGCAGACCAAGCCACGGCTCCGGCGCGGCGAAAGAAAGCTGATCCTCGAAGGCGACAGACTGATAGCCGACGCCTTGCTTAATCATGGCAAGCCGGACCTCGCCCTATATTCGCCGGAACGGGCCGACTACGAACTGATCGCTCAATTGCAGGGGCGCAAATGCGCGCTGCTGCCCGTGAGCGAGGCGGTGCTTCGGCATGTCAGTGATACGCAGCAGGCGCCGGGCATCCTGGCTGCCTTCCAGATTCCGCGTCCACCGCTGCCGCAACGGTCCGAGCGCCTAATAATCCTGGACGCAATCCGCGAGCCGGGCAATCTGGGGACGATCCTGCGAACGGCGGAGGCGGCCGGCGTCGATCTGGCGATCCTGGCGCCGGACGGCGTCGACCCCTATAACTCCAAAGCCCTGCGAGCTGGAATGGGCGCGCATTTCCGGCTGCCCGTCGTCGAAGCGAGCTGGAAGGAAATCGGCGCCTTTTGCCGGGATCTAACCGTTTATGTGGCGATGCCGGAGGCGACAACCCGGTATACTGAGGTGAACTGGCTCGATAGCTGGGCGCTCATCGTCGGCAGCGAAGCGCAGGGCATTAGCAGGCAGGCGCTAGGTCTGGCGCGCAGTCGCATCTCGATTCCCCTGCTGGGCGCGACCGAGTCCCTCAATGTCGCCAGCGCCGCCGCCGTTATTCTGTTCGAAGCGCAACGGCAGCGGCTGGCAGCGGCAATTCCCTAAGATTCCATCCAAACAGCCCCTCTTCAATTGTATCCAGCGCTGCGGTAGACTAACGCGACTTGGAGATCCACGGCAGGCAGGAGAAGGCAATTCATGGTTAAGGAATTTGATGTCGTCGTACTGGGCGCCGGGCCGGGCGGATATGTCGGGGCGATCCGCGCCAGCCAGCTGGGGTTATCGACCGCGATCGTCGAGAAGAAGTATTGGGGCGGCGTCTGCCTGAATGTCGGCTGCATCCCTTCAAAGGCGCTGCTGCGCAATGCGGAACTGGCCTATATCTTGAAGCATGAAGCCGATACCTTCGGCATCAGCGGGGACTTCAGTCTGGATTATGGCAAGGCTTACAAGCGCAGCCGCCGCGTCGCCAATGGCTTGACCAAGGGCGTGCAATTCCTAATGCGCAAGAACAAGATCGAATCGTATGAGGGCTGGGCGACAATCGAAGCCGCCAACCGCCTTAGCGTCGCGCTCAACAGCGGCGCGCAGGAGGAACTGCGTTTCAAGAACCTGATCATCGCGACGGGCGCGTCTACGAAGTTGCTTCCCGGTACAGCGCTGAGCGAACGCGTTGTCACCTACGAAGAGCAAATCATGGAAGACAAATTGCCGGCCAGCGTCATCATCGCCGGCGCCGGGGCGGTCGGTGTGGAATTCGCTTATATCATGCGCAATTATGGCGTGGATGTGACGATGGTCGAGTTTCTCGATCGCATCCTCCCGCTGGAAGATCCGGAAATCAGCGCTGAACTGGCCAAGGCCTTTAAGAAGCTCGACATCAAGGTGCTGACGGGGGCGCGCGTCGACTCAATTGAAGAAGGTGGCGACGGCGTAGCGGTTGCGGTGACTAGGGCGGATGGCGCGCAGGAGACGCTGCGGGCGGAACGCGTCTTGCAGGCGATCGGCTTCCAACCCCGAATTGAAGGCTACGGGCTGGAGAACCTGGGCCTGGAACTCAATGAGGCCGGGGGCATTGAAGTCGATGACAAGATGCGGACAAATGTGCCTGAGGTATATGCCATAGGCGATGTGACCGCCAAGCTGATGCTGGCGCATGTCGCCGAGACGATGGGCGTGGTCGCCGCCGAGAATATCGCCGGGACGTCTACAGTCACGCTTGATTTCGACATGATGCCGCGGGCGACCTACTGTCAGCCGCAGGTCGCCAGCTTCGGCTACACCGAGGAACAGGCCAAAGCGCGCGGCTACGACATCAATGTCGCCAAGTTCCCCTTTCAGGCGAACGGAAAAGCCAGAGGCATGGGCGCTGCGACCGGCTTCGTCAAGCTCATCAGCGACGCGAAATACGGGGAGATACTGGGCGCGCACATGATCGGCGCGGAGGTCACGGAGATGCTGCCGGAGCTCACCATGACCAACCTGCTGGAGGGCAGCGTGAACGAGCTGGGGTGGCTGGTTCACTCGCACCCCACGCTTTCGGAGGCGGTGAAGGAGGCGGCGCTGGACGTGGAGGGCGCGGCGATTCACATCTGATCGGGTGCGGAATCCGCCAGATGATACAAAATTCGGGCGATTGGCGCGCCACCATCTTCCCACATCCGTTATAATGCGTGCATGGCTTCCGGAGACAAGCTGGACGGCGCGCAGCTTATCGACTTCTACCGCCGTATGCTTCTCATTCGCGTCTTCGAGGAGAGGTCGGCGGAGCAGTACATGCTCGGACGGATCCGCGGCTTCCTGCACCTCTACAACGGCGAGGAGGCCATCGCCGTCGGCGCAATCTCCTCGCTGCAACCCACTGACTACGTGGTGACCCATTACCGCGACCACGGCCACGCGCTGGCGAAGGGCATGGACCCCAACGCTGCGATGGCGGAGCTGTTCGGCAAGGCCACCGGATGCAGCAAGGGCAAGGGCGGCTCCATGCACCTCTTCGACCTCGAGAAGCGGTTCATGGGCGGCCACGCCATCGTGGGCGGACAGCTGCCCCTCTCAACGGGGTTTGCGCTTGCGAGCAAGCTCCGCGGCGACGGCGACATTGCGCTGTGCTTCCTGGGCGACGGCGCCATCAACGAGGGCGAGTTCCACGAGTCGCTCAACCTGGCCTCGCTTTGGAAGCTGCCGGTGCTCTTCTTCGTGGAGAACAACCTGTACGGCATGGGCGCCACCGTTGAGCAGATGCTGGCGTTCCACGACGAGATCTACAAGTTCGCAAACGGCTACAAGATTCCGTCCGTCCGCATAGACGGCATGGACGTGCTGGAGGTTCTCGAGGCCACGCAGAAGGCGGTTGCCCACGTGCGAGGCGGCAACGGCCCCTTCCTCATCGAGGCGATGGCATACCGCTTCCGCGGCCACTCCATGGCGGACCCCGCGGAATACCGTGCCAGGTCCGAGGAGGAGCGCTGGCGGATGCGCGATCCCATCACCACCTTCGGCGCATCGCTCGTCGAGGACGGCACCGCCACGCAGGATGAGCTGGACGAGATTCGCACCGAGGTCGAGGAGATAATCGACGCGGCCGTTCAGTTCGCAGAGGACAGCCCGTTCCCGGAGCCGGAAGCGCTCTACGAAGACGTGTACGGAGGCATGTGAGCATGGCGGTCATCACCTACAGAGAGGCCGTAGGCCGTGCGCTCCGAGAGGCGCTCCAGGACGAGCGCGTCTTCATGATGGGCGAGGACATCGGGCGCTACGGCGGTGCGTACGCCGTAACCAGGGGCCTGCTCGACGAGTTCGGGCCGGAGCGCATCCGCGAGACGCCCATCGCCGAGTCGGGATTCACGGGCGCGGGCGCAGGCGCTGCGATGGCAGGCATGCGACCGATCGTGGAGTTGATGACCATCAACTTCAGCCTGCTGGCAATGGACCAGATCATCAACCACGCCGCCAAGGTGCGGTACATGTCGGGCGGGCAGCTCTCGTGTCCGCTAATCGTACGCACGGTCACCGGCGGCGGCGCTTCCGTGGGAGCCACGCACTCGCAGAGCCTGGAGGGCTGGTTCGCCGCCGTGCCGGGAATTCGCGTGGCCGTACCGTCCACTCCACACGACGTGCTGGGCCTCTTTCGCGCGGCGATGCTGCAGGAGGACCCCGTGATGTTCGTTGAGCACACGCTGCTCTACAGCACCCGCGGCGAGGTTGAGGACGAGCCCTACGTGATTCCGTTCGGCAGGGCGGACATCAAGCGATCGGGAACCGACATTACAATTGCGGCGTACTCGCGCATGGCCGTCGTGGCTATGAGGGCCGCGGAGCAGCTGGAGTCGAGGGGCATCAGCGCGGAGGTCGTTGACCTGCGCACGCTCAGCCCGCTGGACTCGGAGACGGTGGTGGAGTCGGTGCGCAAGACGGGCCACGCGGTGGTTGTCGAGGAGACGTGGTACACCGGCGGGTTCGGCGCTACCGTCGTGGGGCTGATACAGGAGCGGGCCTTCGACTACCTGAACGCGCCAGTGGGACGCGTGGCAGGCGAGGAGGTCCCCATGCCCTACTCTCGACACCTTGAGCAGGCCTCCATACCGGACGAGGCCCGCGTGATCCAGGCGGTTGAGGCCACCCTCGGTCGCTGACACCAACGGCAGGAGGCACGGGAAATGGCTACATCGGTTGTTATGCCTCAGATGGGCTACGACATGCAGGAGGGAACCCTCGTGCGGTGGCTGAAGCAGGAGGGCGAGGCGATTGCGCGAGGCGAGGCCATCGCCGAGATCGAGACCGACAAGGCCGTGATCGAGATGGAGGCGTACGCCTCAGGCGTGGTGCTGAAGACCGTGGTTGATGAGGGCAGCACGGTGCCGGTGGGTGACACCATCGCGTTCATCGGAACTCCCGGCGAGCCTGTGCCCGAGGTGACGCCCTCGGCTGCGGCTCCCGCGGAGGCGGCGCCCGAGCCTGAGCAGGCAGCCGAGCCGGCGGCGCCCGCCGCTGCGACGGCCCCTGCAGGCGCGGTGAGGGCTTCGCCCGTGGCGCGCAGGCTGGCGCAGGAGAAAGGCATCGACCTGGCGCAGGTCACTGGCACTGGGCCGAATGGTCGCATCACCAAGGAGGACGTGGAGGCCCACGAGAGCGCGGCGGCCGCGGCTCCGACACCCGCGGCGGAAGCGCCCTCTGCGGTCGAGCCGGCGGCCCGCAGGCAGCAGGGCGAGCTCGTACCGCTCACCCGCATGAGGCAGGCAATCGCGCGGCGCACGGCGCAGAGCAAGCGGGAGGTGCCGCACTTCTACGTGTCGGCGGGCGTGGACATGACGGCTGCGATGGCGCTGCGCTCACAGATCAACGAGGCGCTCGCCGGCGAGGCGCGCGTCTCTGTGAACGACCTGATCGTGAAGGCGTGCGCGCTTACGCTGGCCAAATACCCGGCCTTCAACGCTTCGTTCGAGGGCAACAACCTGCGCATGAACCCGGCCATCAACGTGAGCATCGCGGTGGCCGTCGAGTACGGCCTGCTCGTGGTGTCGCTTGGCGACTGCCGGGGCAGGTCTCTGGTCGACATCTCGAAGGCGGCGCGCGGCGCGGTGGAACGCGCGCAGAGCGGTGTGCTGCGAGAGGACGACTACACGGGCGGCACGTTCAGCATCAGCAACATGGGCATGTTCGATGTGGACAGCTTCTCGGCGATCATCTACCCGCCTCAGTCTGCGGTCATCGCCGTGGGCACGGTGCGGCAGCAGCCGGTGGTCCGCGACGGCGAGATCACGATCGCGCAGATGATGCAGGCGACGCTCTCCACCGACCACCGGGTCGCAGACGGCGCGCAGGCGGCGGAGTTCCTGGTAGAGGTCAAGCGGGTCCTGGAGAACCCGGTCACCCTGCTGGTGTGAGGGGGAGACGGCAACGTCCTGCACAGCCACTCCTGCGCAGGCAGGAGTCCACTGCGACTTACACCCTCTCCGTCACTCCCGTGAGAAGGGGAACTGGATTCCTGCTTCCGCAGGAATGACGGACGGCGCTCGTCGTGCATGACGGTGTTGGCTTCAGTGCAGGTAACTCCAACCGCTACAGCGGCAAGCGCATAGCTTGGTACACCTCGATCTCGCAGCCTTGGCCCCACGCGATGTGCGGGTGGTCCGCAACCAGCGCGACCGCGGCCTCCATGTCGTCCGCCTGCACCACCGAGTAGCCGATGACGTCGCTATCGCGCGGCGAGCTGCCGTCCGGCGTCACCCTCAGCCCGCCCATCAACGCCGAGCCGGGGAAGTTTAGTGCGTCACCGCGTCTCGACTACGGGCGATCCTCAACAGGGCCGCATGGTACGGATCTCCTGGTTGTTCCTATAGCGGTACAGATTGTAGGGATCTTCTTTGCTTCCACGCGGTAATCCAGCGGGTACGCATCCCGTCAGGGCATTCCCCGCGAGGAACAGACTCGTCAGATTCTCAAGGATTCCCAAAGCGGTGGGTATTTCCCCCGAAAGTTGGTTGTGGCTCAAGTCCAGAGAGTTCAAGCTGGAAAGGTCCCCAAGTGAGCTGGGTATTGCCCCTGAAAGTTGGTTGTAGCTTAAGTCCAGTGAATTCAAGCTGGAAAGGTCCCCAATTGAACTGGGAATTTCTCTGGAGAGCCGGTTGTTGCCCAGATGCAGTCCTTCTAGGTCAGATAGATTGCCAAGTGATTGGGGTATCTGTCCCTCGAGTTGGTTGTCATTTACATTTAGAAGTCTCAAGTTGGGAGGGACTCCCTCGTCCATTGGTATCCCTCCAGTTAGCTGGTTGCCAGCCAGCGTTAGAACCTTCAGCCTCTTGAGATTGGCCAGAGAGGGCGGTATCTCTCCGGAGAATTGGTTGTACCCCAAGTCTAATCTCTCTAGGTTGGTGAGATTGCCCAGAAAAGGCTGTATCTCTCCGGAGAGTTGGTTGCGGGCTAAGTCCAAAATCTCCAGACTTGTGAGGTTACCAAGAGAGTACGGGATCTCTCCAGTCAGCTGATTCCCACCCAAATGATTCCCACCCAAATCCAATTCCCGCAGGTAGGTTAGGCCACCCAGGGACGGCGGGATACTCCCCCTGAGCACGACTTCTTCTATGTGACAGTGATCGCTCCCTGGAGGAGAGCAGCTGACATGCGAATACGGTTCTATATTTATGCCTACGACGCGGCTTTCGGAGACATCGATGCCGTTCCAACTCGTGACGGGAAACCGAGGGCTCCAACCTAGTTCGTACGTAGGAAGATGGTACCAATTGGGGTCGTTTACTCGTCCAACTAGAGTGTCCATGGCGCCCAGCAGGATTGCGCAGTCTCTAACTAAGTCGGGGTTCTCTTCGGAGTTTGGCACAGCAAGGCCTTTGGAGCACGCCTCTATGTCGGCAGGAGAAGGATCGGGAACAGGGATTGGCGTTGGTGTGGGAGTGGGTGCAGGTGTAGCAGTAGGGGCAGGCGTGGGTGTAGGTGCCGGACTGCATACGGCGGCGGACAGGAGAAGCGCAGTAGTGGCCAGCACGCTAAACAGTGCACGGGTGTTGTGAACACTACGCCTAACGTCTCTCGGAGTCTTCGTGCTATCGTGGCACACAGTTTCGCAACCTTTGTCGGGAGCATGGAACTCCAGTTTGTTGTGATTATAGCCGCAGTGCTAGAGTGCGCCCCTTAGGAGCGGATGCGGTATTCTTACAATCCAAGCAAGCGCTCTTGGCGCTTCATTCAGGCCAAACGCGCTGTGAGTTCGTTGCAGTCTGCGCCGTGGGCTACAGGGGCATCCGCATAGCCTGGTACACCTCGATCTCGCAGCCCTGGCCCCAGGCGATGTGCGGGTGGTCCGCAACCAACGCGACCGCGGCCTCCATGTCGTCCGCCTGCACCACTGAGTAGCCGATCACGTCGCTATCGCGGGGCGAGCTGCCTTCCGGTGTAACCCTCTGCCCGCCCATCAGCGCGGAGCCGGGGTAGACCAGGGCATCGCCGCACCCGTCGGCCCAGGCCTTCCACGCCTGCATTCCGGCCTGCATGTCCTTCGGCGCCATTCTCTGCGCCTGCTCCCTGACCGGCGCCGGCGCGTAGTAGATCACGACAAAGTCTGCCATCACCCGTTCTCCTGTCTAGTTGTGCAATGGTTCGGGGCACTGTACCAGCATCCAGTGGGCGTGGCAATCGGCCTCCGAAGGGGCCATCGGCAAGGCGTCTGCTTGACATTCAACCCTGCCTGCATGTAAGATTCCCGCAAATGTACGCACGGTTTTTCTCCCTCTGCTGCTGTCGTAACCCCTGAGAGGGGGAGTGCGCGTCTTCTATGGCTTTACGCGTCGCCCCCTCGGCTTTGCCCTGAGGGGCGATTCTTTTCAGCGCCAATCCCGCACCGGAGGCGGACTCCCAAGGAGGCATCATGAGCCAGGCACGAATAAACGAGAAGGGCATCCTGCCGGTCCTGCAGGAAGAGCTCGACAACTTCGAGTCGGTCGTCGGCGAGTTCATCCAGGGCGACTGGGATCCCACCGCATTCCAGGCCTTCCGCCTGCGCATGGGCGTCTACGGCCAGCGCCAGCCGGACGTGCACATGCTCCGGGTCAAGCTGCCGGTGGGTGAGGTCTTCGCTGAGCAGCTTGAGACGCTGGGCACAATCGCGAGAGAGTACGCTCCCCTGAAGAAGGGCCACGTGACCACCCGCGAGAACATGCAGTTCCACTTCGTGCCCCTGACTGAGGCGCACGAGGCGCTGAACGTGCTCGGGCAGACGGGCCTCTCGACCCGCGAGGCTTGCGGAAACACCGTGCGAAACGTGGCCGGCTGCCCTCTGTCGGGCGTTTGCCACGAGGAGCCATTCGACGCCACGCCTTACGCGGGCGCATTCGCTCGCTACTTCCTGCGCCACCCTGTCACGCAGTCCATGCCGCGCAAGATCAAGACCGCCTTCTCCGGCTGCGAGAAGGACTGC
>JAAXID010000209.1 GCA_012270545.1 Anaerolineae bacterium
AAGGTCTGCGCCGGCGCGATAGTGATGCTGTCGCCGGTGTGGACGCCCATGGGGTCCAGATTTTCGATCGAGCAGACGACGACGAAATTGCCCTTGGCATCCCGCATTAGCTCAAGCTCATACTCTTTCCAGCCGAGCAGACTCTTGTCGACCAGCACCTCGCCCACTGGGCTTTGGTGGATGCCGTTTGCAGCGACCCGCCGCAATTCGTCGCTATTGTAAGCGACGCCCCCGCCGGCGCCACCCATCGTGAACGAGGGCCGAATCAGGATCGGATAGCCAATTTCGTCGGCAAAAGCCAGTGCGTCTTCCACATTGCGCACGACTTTGCTGTCCGGCACCTTAAGATTGATTTCTCTCATCGTATCGTTGAAGCGCTGACGATCTTCCGCCAGCTGTATGCTGGTCAAGGTGGCGCCGATAAGTTCGACGCCGTAGCGATCCAGCACAGCGGATTCCTTCAGCTGCACCGCCAGATTCAGCGCCGTCTGGCCGCCGACCGTTGGCAGCAAGGCATCTGGTTGCTCCTGGGCAATAATCTTCTCGCAGATATCCGCAGTCAGCGGTTCGACATAGGTGGCATCGGCAAACTGCGGGTCAGTCATGATCGTCGCCGGGTTGGAGTTGACGAGAACGACCTGGTAGCCCTGTGCTTTGAGCGCCTTGCAGGCCTGTACGCCACTGTAATCGAACTCGCAAGCCTGACCGATGACGATCGGACCCGAGCCGATGATCATGATGCTCTTAATGTCGGTACGCTTGGGCATGAATTTCTTTCTACGCCGTTACTGTGCCGTCGTCTGGATTAGCGATGGCCGTGAACGGCAGCGACAAACTCATCAAAGAGATAAAACGAATCATGCGGACCCGGTGAGGCCTCGGGATGGTATTGAACGCTGAAGGCGCGCAAATCACGGTGACGCAGACCGGCGACCGTATTGTCGTTCAAGTTCAGATGTGTAATCTCTCCGCCGTTTAAGTTGCTGTCCGCCGAGACGGCGAATCCATGGTTGTGGGAGGCGATCTCCACTTCGCCACTGGCGAGATGCTTAACCGGCTGATTGCCGCCGCGATGACCAAAACGCATCTTTTCCGTCTCGCCACCGAGCGACAATGCCAGTATCTGATGACCAAGACAGATGCCGAATATCGGCACCTCCCCCAAAAGCGACTGTACGCTGGCAATGGCGTAATCGACCGCCGCGGGATCACCGGGACCATTGCTCAGGAAGACGCCCGCCGGCTTCAGGCCGAGCACTTCGGATGGCGGCGTCCAGGCCGGCACAACTCTAACGCGTAGGCCGCGGTCGGTCATCATCCGCAGAATGTTGCGCTTAATGCCGTAGTCATAAGCCACTACGAGCGGGCGTTCCGCAGCCTCGTGACGATCGCCATACCATTGCGAATCGCTCGCCTCGCTCCAGTCGTAAGGGGAGGTTACGGAAACGTCATCGACCAGATTCGCGCCGGCCATATCGAGAGAGGCGCGCGCGATATCAACCAGCGTGTCGGTGTCTTCCGCCTCGCGTCCGTGGGCGACGGTAGCGCGCATCACGCCAATCTCGCGGATATGCCGCACGAGCGCGCGCGTTGCCACGGCGGAAACGCCAATGACGCCGTTATCTTCTAGATAGGTACCAAGGTCGCCACGATTGCGCCAGTTGCTGACGATCGGGCTTAGCGAGCGGACGACGAAGCCAGCGACCCAGACTTTGCCCGACTCCGGATCTTCCAGGTTGACGCCAGTGTTGCCGACATGCGGCACAGTCATGGTGACGATCTGTCGATGATATGACGGGTCGGTGAGAATCTCTTGGTAACCCGTCATCGATGTGTTGAATACGATCTCGCCGGCGGAAATGCCCTCCGCGCCGAAGCCTTCGCCCGGGAAGACGCGCCCATCCTCCAGAACCAGCACCGCTTGCATAACGTGCCTCTCGTTTACGAACGATAGTCCCCGTTGATCGAGATGTATTCGTGGCTGATATCGCAGGTCCAAATGGTGGCCCCGCCATCACCGATTCCACAATCCAGCGTGAACGTAATCGAGGGTTCCGCCATGATGGCCGCCGCGTCTTCTTCGCGGTAATCGGTGGGCATGCCGCCGCTGAATATCTCCAGACCGGGCGCGTCGCTTGCGCCCGATTCACCCTCTGCCAGCCAAAGCGATGTGCTGTCGGGATCGAACGACGTGTCAGCACGGCCGGCGGCCGCGACAATGCGTCCCCAATTGGCGTCACTGCCGTAAAAGGCCGATTTGGTCAAGACGGAAGCGCCAATCGTCCCCCCGATTTTCTCAGCGTCAGCTTCCGACTCGGCATTGACGATGTTGAGCGTGATGAATTTCGTGACGCCTTCGCCATCGCGCACCACTTCCTGCGCGAGAAATCGAGTGAGAGCATTTAAAGCATCTTGAAATGCGGCAAGTTCAGCCTCGCTTGAAAGCGCTACGCCGCTCATACCGTTGGCGAGCAACAGGACAGTGTCGTTCGTGCTGGTGTCACCGTCGACTACAATGCGGTTGTAGCTCTGCTGCGCCGCCGCCGTCAGCGCCGACTGTAGATTGGGCAGCTGCAGTTCGGCATCGGTGACGATCACACTCAGCATCGTCGCCATGTTTGGCGCAATCATGCCGGCTCCCTTGACCATTCCAGCGATCGTATAGGCTCCGTCGTCAGTTTCGACCGCGATCGAACCCAGCTTGGGGCGCGTATCGGTGGTCATGATGCCGGCCGCAGCCGCGCGCCAGTCCGAGCCAAGATTCGCGCTCGCCAATTCGACGCCGTGGGCGATCTTGTCCATCGGCAGGTGTGTGCCGATGACGCCGGTGGACATCACCAGAACCTGCTCGGCCACAATCGAGAGCGCGTCGGCGACCAAGTTAGCCGTCGCCCGCGCGTTCTTTAAGCCAAGCGCGCCCGTGCAGGCGTTCGCGCTGATTGTGTTGGTGGCCACCGCCCGTATCGACTTCGGGTTCTCTTCCAATCGCTGCATATCGAGCAAGACCGGCGCCGCCTTAACTTTGTTGCGTGTGAACACGCCAGCGGCAGCACAATCGACCTCGCTTACCACCAGAGAGAAGTCCAGCGCGCCGTCCTTTTTCAGCCCTGCAGGGACGCCTGCAACCTGGAAACCGCGTACTGAGTCTACCGAGGGACTAACCTTCCCCATTGATGCCCTCCAGAATAACCGTCAGCTTTTCGACCAGTTCGTCTACATGCCGCTTCTCAACAATCAGCGGTGGAATGAAACGGATAGCGTCGGGCCCGGAGTTCACCAGCAGCAATCCATGTTCGTAACCCTGCGCGACAATGTCGGCGGGCGGGATGTCCAGTTCAATAGCGGCCATCAATCCGCGACCGCGAACATCGGTGATGTGCGGACTATTGATTTCCGCCAGACGCTCAAGCAAGTAATCACCCACTTCCTTCACGCGCTCCAGAAAACCGGGGCTGAGCACACGCTTCACAACCATTTCACCGGCGCGCATGACCACTGCGCCGCCGGAGAAGGTCGAGCCGTGGTCGCCCGGCTGCATCGCGCCCGCCACTTCATCCGTTACCAAAATCGCGCCGATCGGCAAACCGCCAGCCAAGGGCTTGGCCAAGGTCATGATATCGGGCGTCACACCGCTACTGGTATGCGCCCAGAGATCGCCGGTCCGTCCCAAGCCGCATTGAATCTCGTCGAAAATCAGCGCGGCATCGTTCTCGTCGCAGAATTGGCGCAAAGCCCGCAAAAACGCGGCGCTGGCCAGGTTGATGCCGCCTTCCCCCTGAATCGGCTCGACGATTACCGCCACCGTATCCTGATCAATCACCTCTTTCGCGCTGTCGATATTGTCGAACTCGCCGACAACGACGCCCGGCACCATCGGCTTGAAGGGGGTCTGATACTTTTCCGTAGGCGTGACCGACAGCGCTCCCAAGGTGCGGCCGTGGAAGGCCTTGGAAAAGCTGACTACATTGGTCTTATTTTTCCGCTCATTGACGTAGGCGAGTTTGCGGGCGAATTTCAGAGCGCCTTCGTTGGCTTCGGCGCCGCTGTTGCAGAAGTAGGCTTTATCGGCGAATGAATTGGCGCAGAGCAATTCGGCTAAATCGGCCAGAGCCTGCGTGTGATACAGGCCGCTGACATGGATCAGGCCCGTGCTCATCTGGTTGGCGACCACATCCATCAATTCTTTATCGCCGTATCCGAGCGAGTTGACAGCGATGCCCGCCACCCAATCGGTATAGGCCTTGCCGTCCGCGTCGTAGACGGTAACGCCTTCGCCGCGCTCAAGCACGAAATCCGGCCGCCCCGCAACCGGCACACTAAACTGCTTGTCCTTCTGAATGACATCCGCTGTTATTGACATAGTTCCTCGCTAACTCTCGATTCTTCATCAGATCCTACAAAGGTTGTGCCAGCGCGCTTCGCCCAACCATCCAAATCAGTGATTACCGCTTGCGGCACGCCCGATGATAGCACAGCCAGAGCGCTTTCCACTTTGGGTATCATGCCGCCATGGATCAGGCCACGCCCGATCAATTCACGCGCCTGCGAGCGCGTCATACTGGCGACGCGATTCCCGTCAATCAACACGCCGGCAACATTGGAAATAAATACGACCATTTGCGCACCTATCGCGGCCGCGACTGCGCCGGCAACCGTATCGGCATTGAGGTTGTAGTTGCTGCAAGCGCCGACGCTGACGGGCGCGACAACCGGCGTCACGCCTCGCTCGAGCAGATCGGTGATCACCTCGCCCCGCACGGAAACCACTTCGCCTGTATATCCCATATCCAGCGACTCATGCCGCATTTTGCGCGCGCGAATCAATCCGCGATCGACGCCCGACAGTCCCAGGGCGTCCACACCCGCCGACAGCAAGTATCGCACAAGTCGCTTGTTGACGCTTCCACATAAGACCATCTCTACCAGAGCAAGCGAATCGGCATCGGTCACACGCAACCCATCGACGTACTGGGGCTCGATTGCCAGCTTCTGCTGCAATTGCGAGATTTCCACGCCGCCGCCGTGCACAATCACCAGATGCTCGTCGCAGGCCGCCGCGACGCTCGCGAACCGCCTTATCAGCTCGTGGTCGTCCAGGCAGTGTCCGGAGACTTTTACAACGCTGACTGGTTTCAGCACTAGATCAATCCCAGGGTCTCATCCAGTCCAAACATCAAGTTCAT
>JAAXID010000132.1:0-2416 GCA_012270545.1 Anaerolineae bacterium
GGGCGCCATGCAGCTCATGCTCCAATTCATGTTCGCGGGCAAGTGATCAACCATGAACTGTATGCCCTTGGCTGAGGGCGGCGTCCAGCTTTGGCCGGGCCAGCCGAAGAACAGCGTCCCCCACAAGGGATCGGGCAGCAGCCCCGGTTCATCCTCGCGCCGGTCGCCCACCCAGAACTCAGCGGCGCGCAGTTTCTCAATCGCCCAGAAGGCGCCGGTGCTGAAGCATTCGATCTCCAGCTTGACGTCGTTCTCATTCGCGAGGCGCGCGTATTCACGCAGCTCGGAGATGGGATGGATGGAATAACAGTAACCGGCCGGCGGATGTTCCGGCACCGGCTGGAAATACTCGTCATGCGAATCGAAATTGATCGAGCTCATATCGGGCTTCAGCTTTTGCCACAGCTCGATTTTCTGCTCCAAGCGAATGCTCGCCAGGCCGAACTGAACCACCGCCTGCCCGGTTTCGCGGATTCGCTCCGTAATCTCCGCCCAGCCATCCATGATCGGGATCTGAAGCAGCCGGCCATCGGGCTGAATCTCGGTGTCGCTGATGTATGAGCCGTGCACGTGACAAATTGAGGCGCCCGCGTTTATCGCGCGCACGTATTCGTCGGCGACGCCGGTGGGATTATCCGGTTTCGGTCCGTGTGGATTATGCGGATAGGTCAAGGTCGTATCGCAGGTGACGGTGATAACCAGCTTTTCCATGATTCACTCTCCCGTTATTAGCGAGCGGGACTTTTTCCCTATTTGGACGATCAGTCAAATGTCAAGACGATGCGGCCAGTGACGCCAGATCGCAGATGCGCCAGCGCTTCGTTGACCTGATCGAGCGCAAAAGTCTGACGCACGATTGAGGTCAACGCCCCGCGCGCATACAACTTGAGGCAGCGCCTGAGATCATCACGCCGGCCAGCGCGCGTGCCGATGACTTCCTTTTCGTTCTGTGCCAATTCTTTACCGGAAAGCGGGAACAGCTCCGGCGTGTAACCGACCACCACCATGCGTCCGCCGCGCCGGAGCGAGGCGAAGCCGGCGGTCATCGTGCTTTCCAGGCCCACCACGTCAATCACGCGATCGGCGCCGATGCCGTCGCTCAGAGCCCGAACCTGCGTCACGAGTTCCTCAGCAGTCGCGCTTGAAAAAGCGGACGCGCCCTGCTCCAGCGCCCACTCCTCCTTGGCGCCATCAATATCAGCCGCGATCACTTCGACGCCGGACGCCGCCAGCAGCTGCGTCACAATCGAGCCGACGCCGCCGATGCCGATCACCAGGACGCGATCGCCAATGCGTACATCGGCGCGATCGACGGCGTGCAATGCGGTCATACCGGCGTCGCAGCAGGTCGCGCCAGCAGCGAAACTCACGTCATCGGGCAAGCGTATGAGTTGCTGCGCCGGCAGGCAGACGCACTCGGCATAGCCACCCGGTACATCAAGCACGCCGACGATGCCGACCATCTTGAGACAAAGCTGATCGCGAAAGCTGCGACAATAGACGCAGCTCCCGCAGGTGACGAAATTGTAAACGGCGACGCGATCGCCCGGGACGAACTCAGAGACGGCAGCGCCGACAGTAGCCACTTCGCCCGCAATCTCATGCCCCATGATGAAGGGCAGCGCGGGCACGTAGCCAAAGCCATCCAACAGCTTCAGATCGGTGCCATCAATGCCGCAGGCCCGCAGCTTCACCAAAACCTCGCCGTTTCCGGGCTGCGGCATCGGCACATCCTCGATCGCGAGCCTTTCGCCGAACGCGCGCAGCAGCGCCGCTTTCATGAGTTGTCCTCGTTGGCAATGCCGATCTCGATCAGCGCCTCGCGGTAAATCGGCAAGCCCCATTTGTAACCTTGTTCCGGCACTGGATAACCATACATATCTAGGGTCGAGGTGCCGGCGAAACCGACATCGACCAGCGCCTTGTTCATCGCCGCCAGGTCGAGCAGGCCCTTGCCGGGCGGATAATGCAGCTCGCTGGTCAGGCCATTGTTATCGGAATAATGCAAGTGCTCAATCCGAGTCCCGAGTTCGTAAATGGCACCCACGCAGGTCTGCGGCTGTCCCACGCCATAATGGCAGAAGTCGAAGAGCACGCCGAAATGCGCGCGATCAAGCTGGTCGCAGAGTTGCTTCATAAAGTCGTTGTCCATGCCCAGGGTGAAGGGATGCGGCTCGGCGGTGAAGCGAGCGCCTTTCGGCCGCGCGTAATTGATCGCCTCGGTGAAGAGGCTGACCAGCACGTCAAGCAGGTCGGCATCGGGTATGTCGCTACCCGCCGGACGCAGGCCCTCCCAGACCATCAGGTCCTGGACGCCCAACTCCAGCGCGTGATCGACATCCGCCTTCAAGCCCGCCAACGTGCGATCGTAATTCGCCTGCGAGCCAAAAGGCTGAAAATAATCGGCGCCGACCGC
>JAAXID010000132.1:2543-77031 GCA_012270545.1 Anaerolineae bacterium
TCACGCGAACGCTGCTGCGCCGCGCGGTATTCGGGCTCGCCAGGGAAAAGCACTTCGTCGACGCCTTCGCGCGGCCGCGCCGATTTAACATGGGCGACGAGCTCCCGCGTACGCCGTTTGAAATTTTCGATGTCTTCAAAGGCGGCGATATCCATCACTTGAAACAAGACGCCATTGCCGTGCGTCACTGCCGCCTCGCTGACGTAGCCGGCGCCGCTCAAGCCGCCGGCCAGCATCTCGATCATCACACCTAAGGCGTAGCCCTTGTGCCCGACCGGTCCGCCCAAGGGCAAGAGGCCGCCTGTGGGCGGTCCATAAAAGTCTTTGGGTTCACGCGTCGGATTTCCGTCGGCGTCGATGATCACGTTCTCCGGCAATTGGGCGCCGCGAAAAAAGTGATCGCGGATCTTGCCCTCAGGCATGACCGAAGCGGTGATATCCACCAGCACGGGCCAGTCCAAACCACTCGGCGCGGCGAAAGCCAAGGGCGTCGGCGTGAAGCGGCCTTCGATCCCGCCCCAGGGCACCACATTGCCGTTCCCGCCCGTCTGGGAATTGACATAGGCGCTACCGATCATGTCGCGCTGGGCCGCCATGACGACATATTCGCCCAGCCGCCCGATATGCGGACTGTTCACCAGCGCCACCATGCTAATGCCCTGCCGCGCCGCGATTTCAATCGCCCGCTCCATGGCAACCTTGGCGGCAACCTGCCCCCAGGTGCGCTGCGCATCCAAGAGCGCGGTCGAACCCATCTCGCGCAGCGTCGCGACATCGGCTGACATGTCGATATAGCCAGCGCGCGCGAACTCCGCATATTGCAGCAGCCGCATGAAACCGTGCGAATCATGCCCGGCCAAGTTCGCGCGCAGCAGCGTTTCCACCACCCAAGCCGAGCGCTCATGAGGCGAACCCAGCGCATTCAATATCGCTATCCCGAGCTCTCTCAATTGCTCTATTTTCATACGCGGCATCAAGAAGCTCCATTCGCTACGTGAGCGCGAAAGACATCCAGCATCTCGCGCGCGCCTGAGAAAATAAGACCCTGATCCGAGGCGATCGGAATAATGTGCAAGCCCTGCTTCAGCAGATTCTTCCAGCTGAAGGGGCTGCTCGCGTCGGCATCGGGCGACCGGCCCGACATCAACGGCATGCCGGCGGCGCGCGCCTTCCTCGCCACTCGGTCAATCGTCGATATGACGCGCGGATCATCAAAATTGGGCAGCAAGCCCATGCTCGCGCTCAAATCAACCGCGCCGATCATGCAGGCGTCTAAGCCTTCGACTTCCAGCACCGCGTCGAACTCATCCACGACGCCGACGGTCTCAATCATGATAACGACGATGGTCGATGCGTTCGCCGCCGCCAGGTATTCTTTCTCCTCGAGCCCGTAGCGGCTGGGACGGCGGGGACCGGTGCCGCGGAGGCCCAGCGGTGGATACTTGCAGGCGGCCACCGCCAGGCGCGCGTCTTCGGCGCTGTAGATATGCGGCACGATGATGCCGGCCGCGCCCATATCCAGCGCGCGCTTGATGTGGAGCGGATCATTGCCCGGCACCCGCACGATGGACGGCGTATCGCCCAGGGCGATCAACAGATTTTGCAGCGACTGCAGGTCGATAGCCGTGTGTTCGGTATCAATGGCGACCCAGTCCAATCCGACATCGCCTATCATCTCGGCGACCGTGATGTCGCTCAGGCTCATCCACATGCCCGCGCTCGGCTCGTCACGCCGCCATTTCGCTTTCAGTTCAATTGCATTCAAGGTCGCCTCATTTCTATGCGTTCATGGATAAGATCACTTCATCGCCGCGTAACTCAGTATTCATCAAGCGCCTTCCGCCTCTGGGGCATGCAGAAGCGAGCGCTCACTATCAGCATCGAAGAGATGCATCTGCGCGCCGGCGAAATGCAGGTGACAGGGCTCACCGGCCGCTACCGATTCTTGCGCGTCGACGATCACGCCGAAGAGATGCTCCGCCACGCGGACGAAGATCAGATCGCGGCTGCCCAGCGCTTCCACCAACTCCACTTCGCCGCTGAGAATGTTCTCGCCCGCTTCCGCGACCAGTCTGATCGCCTCCGGACGGATACCCCAGATGACGTGCGTTCCCGCGATTTTCGCCAAGCCAGCGTGGAAGCGCGCCGGCAGCGAAAATTCGAACCCCGGCAAGTGAAGGCGATACCCGCCGCCATTATCGCCGGAAACCGCGCCAGTCAACATATTCATGCTTGGTGTGCCGACGAAATTGGCGACGAAGGCATTTTGCGGGGCGAAGAATACCTCGTGCGGTGTGCCCACCTGCTGGATGTCGCCGTTGTTCATCACGATGATCTTGTCCCCCAAGGTCATCGCCTCTTCCTGATCGTGCGTGACGAAGATGAAGGTGGCGCCGGTATCCTGATGCAGCCGCTTGATTTCGGTGCGCAATTGCACGCGCAGTTTCGCATCTAGATTACTCAAGGGCTCGTCCATCAAGAAGACTTCGGGACGGCGCACCATCGCCCGCGCCAGCGCCACCCGCTGCGCCTCGCCGCCGCTGACCTGGCGCACGCTGCGCTGCAAAAGATGATCGATGTTCACCAGAGCCGCTACCTCGCGCACCGTACGGTCGATCTCTCCGCGCTTCAGCTTCACCGCGTGCAGGGGAAAGGCGATGTTGTCATAGACGTTCATCGTTGGATACATGCTGAAGTTCTGAAAGACCATGGCCACCCGGCGATCCTTCGGCGCCAGATCGGTGATGTCGCGCTCGGCGATCGTGATACGGCCGCTATCCGGCTGTTCCAGTCCAGCGATCATGCGCAAGGTTGTCGTCTTGCCGCAGCCCGATGGACCGAGCAGTACGGCCAGTTCGCCATCTTCGATCACCAGATTGATCTTGTTGACCGCCGCGCGATCTGAATTGGCGAAGCGCTTGACCAGGTCTTTCAATACAACTCTCATGTGATTCCTTCCGCCAGAGCGCCCGCAACCGCTGGGCTCCCCTTTTCAATGCTTTGGATGGGTAGGCACAGACCGTCGGGAGAGCTGGGGTTAGCTTACTCCAAGATGCCAAAAGTCAGCCCCTTCACCAACTGCCGCCGCAAGATGATCGTCAGCACGATAACCGGCGCCATAATGATCAGATTCACCGAAAACAGGTTGCCCCATTCCACGCGCGTGCGCACGATGTAGGTGCCGGCCGTCATCGGCAAGGTGCTGGTGCGGTTGCCCGCCAAGATCAGCGCCAGGAAGAATTCGTTCCAGGCGAAGATGAAATTGAGAATCGCGGTGGCCACGATGCCGGGCCAAACAACCGGCAGCACCACACGCAAGAGGGCGCCCAAACGCGTATATCCCTCTACCATGGCGCTTTCTTCCATGGCGGCCGGCAACTCAGCGAAATAGCCGCGCATCATCCAGATGACCAGCGGCAGCAGAAATGTCTGATAAGTGATGATGAGACCGGGAAATGTATCGCGCAGACCGATGCCCAATCCGCGCTCCAAATAGAGGAACATGGCGTAGAAGGGCAAGCCGACCACGATGGGCGGGATCATGCGCAGGGATATCAGCCATTGCATCAGCGCCTTCGAACTGCGAAAGCGGAAACGGGCGAAAGCATAGGCGGCCGGCACGCCCAAAATAAGCGCGGTCACAACCGAGCCGATCGAAATGATTAGGCTGTTGCGCAAGTAGACCCAGCCCTTGCGCGTGAAGAAAACGAACTCGAAGTTCTCCAGTGTCGGCTCAAAGATCCAGGTCGGCGGGCTCGAGACCCAGATGATCTGTGGCTTGAAGGCGGTGATGCTGCCGGCGAGCACCGGTGCCAGAACCAGGATCGCCATCACGATCAAGATGACATAGGCCAGGATGCGTTCGGAGGTGGGCGCGCGCATCGTCGACTAGCCCACTTCAACATCGCGATACAGGTAGCGGAACATCAGGGCGGAGATCAATCCGATGACCAGCAACATAAGAATCGAGCCGGCCGCCGCCCGACTCAGTTTATTGAAGGTGAAGGCGGTGCGGTAGAGATACAGGCTCAGCGTCTCGGTGGTTAAAGCCGGTCCGCCATCGGTCATGACGCGCACGATATCAAAGGTGCGGAAGGCATCGACCGTGCGCAGCAGCAGCGCCACCAGAATCACCGGACGCAGCATCGGCAGCGTAAGGCGGCGGAAGATCATCCAGGACGACACTCCTTCCAGCCGCGCCGATTCGAAGGGCGCTCGCGGCAGGGTCGCCATACCCGCCTCGATGATAAGAAACACCAGCGGATACCACTGCCAGATATCCACCAGCACCACCGTCAGCCGCGCTGTGCTCGCCTGCGCCAGCATGGTCTGCCCCGGGATGCCCAGCAGACCGAGAAACCAGTTGACCAGCCCGAAAAGCGGGTCCAGCATCCAGTTCCACATCAGCCCGACCACAATGGGCGCCATGGTGATGGGGATGATGAGGATCAAGCGCAGCAGCTCCTTACCGGCGGTCACGCGGCGGATCAGCAGCGCGGCGCCGAACCCCAGCAGGAAGGAGCCCGAAACCGAGAAAACGACATAGAAGAGCGTATTGCCCGCGGTCTCAATAAAGTCATCGTTGCTGAGCATTCGCTCAAAATTTTGCAGACCGACGAAAGGACGCGACTGCGAGGCGAAGGTGACGCGAAACAAGGAGACGCCGGTCGAGAAGATAATGGGATATATCACAACCAGCAACAGAATGATGAGCGCCGGTCCGATGAAAAACCAGTGCCGATGCCGCTGCGTCAGGTAGTAGAGGCGCGTCTGCAATGAGCGGTCGCTAGGTTGCATTGCTGATCCGGAGTTCATCAGATGATCTCCAGTACCGTTGGCTCTACAGCCACCACATTTAACCCCCTTTAAATCTCCCTCGGAGTGCAGCGCCTACGCGCATCATTGCAATGGGGCGAGACTTTGCCCGCCCGTTCTGAATCCGCGCTGAATGGATAGGATCCCCCTCTCCAATGCTTTGGGAAGGGGATCGGGGGAGGGGTAGAGCAGCCTACATGCACTCGTCGTGATCAAGACCAAGCTCAGCGAACTTGGCGCAGACAAATTCCTCGCGCTGTTCCACCGATACGTAGGTGAGCCCTTCGTCGTAGTAGCCCGCGTCTTCGACGATTTCGCGGATGTCATTATTGGCATCCACCATCAGGGTCGCCGCTTCGCCGCCCGCGGCCACCTCTTGCAAGGCGCGGCCGATGGCGTTCTCCGCTTCGGGCCACCAAGGCTCGGCCGGGCGGCCAATGCCGACTTTCGCCGCTTCGTAGTTCGCCGTCAGATGCGGCCACTTCGCAACCAGCTCGGGATCAGTTAACACAGAGATGCGATGCCCAGCGCCGGTCTGATCGGCCAAGATGCGCGAGAAGGCTTTACCGTGCGCCAGCTGCAGGTAGTCCCAGGCGATCTGCTTCTGCTCCTCGGAGATATGGGCGTTGATCATGTAGGCGGGTCCTGCCGAGAGCAGCGCCGATTGAATCTCGCCCGTCTCCGGATTGCGCCAGCCCGGCACCGGCGCGAAGGCGGTATCCCCGGCGACTATCGATGCGTCGGGATCCAGCAAGAGCGGGATCGCCCAGCTTTCCGTGCCATACATCGCCACCTTGCCTTGGGCGAAGTTCTGCATCACTTCGCCGAATTGGAAGGATTCGCGTCCCGGCGGCTGCAAGCCGAGGAAGTCTTGCCCGGCGAAGAACATCGCCGTGTCAATGGCGGCCTCGGTATCAAACAGCGGATTGAAGTCGGCATCGAAGAAATTCACGCCGCGCGAGAAGCCGAAGTGGATCATGTAATCGAAAAGGATATTGTTGGGCGTGCCGTAGCGGTAGTTGAAACCATACAGTTCCTCGTCGGGCCGCGTGAAGAATTCACCGACTTCCGCCAGCTCATCCCAGGTAGCGGGCACGCTGAGCTCGCGCCCGTACTGCTCCATGAAGGCCGCCTGCTCGTCCGGGTCTTCGAAGAGATCGGTTCGGTAAGCGAACATGCCGACAGCGACCAGCGTGGGGATGCCGACCCATTTCTCTTTGGCCATCGCCACGGTGCCGAAGGCGCGGGTGGTGAAGTCTTCCGGATACGAGTCGCCCGGCGCCGCCAGATAGAAGCGGTCCAGCTCTTCCAGGCAGCCCAGCGCCGCCAATGCGCCCGCCCAACCATCCTCGACAAACATGATGTCGAAGTCGTCGCCACCGGCCGCGCAGGTGGTCTGGATCCGCGGCAGCACATCGCTATGCGCCGCGTTTTCGTAGATCAGGGTGACGCCCGAGGCCTCTTCATACAAGGGATCCAGTATCTCGTGCTGATAAGCCAGGATCGGCACGACCTCGGTGTTGAGGATGCGCAGTTCCTTGCCTTCCCAGGGGCGCGCGCCCGTCTCGGGGTCGGTCAGCGGGATCGAGTCCTGCGCAGAAACCAGCGGCAGGAACAGCGAAGCCAATACGAGCGTGATCAAAACAGCCTTGATGTTTCTCATTTTATTCACTCCTTGACAACAAATTTTATTGGACTTTCGATTCGATACCCTCTCAATTCTTCAATAGCTGCCGCCTTTCTACTCTTGCAGTTGAACTTGCACTTGGCCGTACCGGGTGCGCTTTGCCTCCAGCGCGCCCAATGAAACGGAAGGGTCGTCGCGCAAATCTCGCAGATAGAGTCCGCAAGTAACCCCCAGGGGGACTCGACGATATTCCACTGGAGCCAGTCATGCGCCAGGGGCCGTGGTCATCACATAAAGATAAGCGTGGGGACAATTCATTCTTCACACATCTAGCACTCTACCCTGAGCTCGTATTGGTAGCCTTCTTCGAGTCGTATCGCCTTTCTTAAGCTGCGACCACGATATCTTGCTCTTAATTCATAACTGCCGGGTTTCAAATCATATGATGAATAGTATTGCAGTATGTATGCTTCCCCTGTGTTTGAGTAATTTCCACGATGTTGCCCTAAGACATCTACTTGGCGATTGTGTCTATACAGATCCACGTGAACATCTGGTGGCGATATGATGATTTCGGCATCGAACTTGCCGCGCAGTGTGTCGTGAATACCTGCGTAGCAATTTAGAGTTTTTGCTTTGGTAGCACGAATTCTCGCCTGTGCAGTTTGGGTCGGAGCCCTTCTTGCGGCTTGAGTAGAACGAATTTGGGCCTGAGCAGTTCGAGTAGCAAACCGTTCTTTTGCCTGAGCAGTTCTTAAAACTTGGGTGTGATATTCTAATGTCCGTTCTATTGATTCTTGTGTTTTGTCCAATATTTGCTGGGTAGCTCTTTGTGCGACTTGTGTTGGGAATACAAATGTTGCGGTCAGCGCCTGGTGGTCTTGGTATTCAGCCTCAACGTGTTTGACCACAACACCCGCAGAGATGCTTAAAGTTATAATACCTGCGACAATGAGTGCACGGAAAGCAAGTTTCCCTACTGTACGCGCTGTGCCCCGATTTATTGGTTGAGTATCATCCAGGTTACCTTTATGCCCCATCGCGTGCCTCTGTAGCTCCCCATTTCAACAAATCTATTTCACTGGTTCGCGCGCGCCGCACAGCCTCTATAACATGCGCATACCGTCGTGATAGTAACGTGTCAGGCTGCCTCCGTCAACAAACCGGAATTCGGCCGGAGTGTGAAATGTGGATATGGCAACCAATAATTCTGTCAGGCAAACCTAGATGTAGGGGCGACTCTGTGAGACGCTCGCATTGGCAAATTCAGGCTTCGGGCGATCCGAGGATCGCCCCTACAAGCTCAGGGCGAGCAGGAGTTGTATCAATGACATCACCACTCCCGAATTCAGCAAATGATTCACATCAATCGTCGCCATCCCCTCCGCCATCGCGCCAGACTCAGCAGGCCGCCTCGCTTTCATTTCGGTTGCCTGCCGCCTCAGTTTGCATTGTGCCGACAAGTTCGCTAACATTTGCTCACGCTTGGGTGATCGTCTTGCAGTTGCTCCTGTATGCAAATGGATAATTCCTGTTAAACAACTGAAGGGGGAGAAACATAAAACGCAGATATTGTCGGGCAGGCAGGGCTATCACATAAATCAATAACATCCTAAGTGTCGAAACGAGGGCAATAATGAAAAGCATACTGAATCGATCAATTCTGATCTTAGTTCTATTACTTCTTGGTACCTCAGCGGCCGTGACGCCGGCGCAGGATGAGGTGACCTTGGGCTTTGTATACGGTTCCTTCGCCCCGCAGGAGAAATGGGAAGCATATTTCGAGGGTTTCCTCGAGGCGCATCCCGAAGTCACCATCAACTACATTCCAGTGCCCCTGGACAGTTGGGGCGATTACACGCAGAAAATCGTCACAACGATGTTGGGCGGCGAGCAAGTCGATGTCATCTGGAACGCAATTGAAGCCGTTCCATTGATGGCCGAACGCGGCGTCCTGCTTGAATTGGATTCGTTCCTGGAGAGCGACCCCGATATACAGGAGTTCCTGGACGATGCGCATCCCAAGCTGCTCGAGGGGCTGCGCTGGCAGGACCAGCAGTATCTGCTTCCCTTCGCCTGGAACACCACGCTGATCTATTACAATAAATCTGTTCTGGAAGCCGCGGGCCTGCCTGAGCCACCGTCAGATTGGACTTGGGACGATTTCCTCGAATACGCGCAGAGCATCACACAGGATACGGACGGCGATGGCATCAACGATATCTGGGGCTTCCACCACAACGCCTGGCTCTGGCATCTTGGTCCCTGGCTGGTCTCCAACGGCTCCTTCTTCCTCAACGAAGACTTCACCGAGCCCTGGTACGACCGGCCCGAATCCATTGAAGCCCTGGAATTTGCCCGTGACTTGATTTGGGAGCATGGAGTCGGTCCCAGCGGGTCCTTCAACTTCCGCGAAGCCTTTGTCGCTGGCACACTGGGCATGATGATTGATTCGCCCGCCGGGCGCCAGCGCCTAATCCCCGCCGGCATGTCCGCCGATGACTACGATGTCGTCTTCTTCCCCACCAAAACGGGCGAGGCTGCCCCAGGTTCTCAATGGGGCACGGATGGTTATGGCATCACGAAAGACAGCCAACACCCAGACTTGGCTTGGGAGATGGTCAAGCACTTGGTGAGCACGGAAGTCATGTCCAAGCTGCTCTCCGGCGAATTCGCATCGGCGAGCGCCCCGGCGCGCCAATCGCTGGCGAACGATCCCGTTTTGGTCGCGGCAAGCCCGGCCAATTACCTGCGATTTTATGAGGTGCTGGAGAACGGTCGGACTGTTATCAACGCGCCCTATTTCGCTGAACTGGCGGAAATTCACGATCGCTATATGTCACAAGTCTGGGCGAACGAGATGAGCGTCGAAGACGCCGCCGCCAACATTCAGGCCGATATGGAAGCGGTCATCGCGGAGAACTAGCTCGCTGGCTGTGGGAGCACGGAATAGCGTCCAGGCGCCTCCCTGCCGGCGGGGCAGATCCGCTACTAGCGCGGCAAGTCTCTGCGAGCGCTGAACGAATTCGCTTGACTTGTCCCAAATGCGGCGTCTACGGGACAAGCGCCGGTTAACGTCGCCATAACTGCAGGAGGCCGCCATTACAGCGCGCGGAGCCACCTTGACGCGACGGCGAATCAACCGCCTGGCGCTGCGCGAAGCTTTGGCAGGCTATTTTTTCATTCTACCAACGCTGCTGAGCTTTCTGGTCTTCTTTCTCGTTCCAACCATTTCGGGCTTGGGCATGTCCTTCTTCGACTGGGATTTTTTCTCCGATCCCGCTTTTGTCGGGCTCGACAATTTTCTCGAACTTATGCGGGACAAACTCTTTCTGACGACGCTGAAAAACACGGCGCTATTCGCCTTTATCGCCACCAGCCTCAACGTTGGCTTAGGGATGTTTATCGCGATCGGGATCAATAGCATCAAGTGGGGCTGGCTGAGAGCGTACTTGCGCACCGCCTATTTTATACCCTTCGTGATCTCGACTGTCGTTGTCGCCCTGATGTTTGGCTTTCTCTTGCAAGAGAGCACAGGCGTGGTGAATTATTATCTGTCGCGGCTGGGGATTAGCCGGATACCTTGGCTGTCCTCGTCGACATGGGCTTTTCGCTCCATCATCCTGATTGACGTCTGGAAGCATGTCGGCTTCTTCACGCTGATCTTTCTGGCCGGCTTGCAGGCAATCCCGGGCGAACTCTATGAAGCGGCGCGGGTTGATGGCGCGGGGCGCCGCGTTCGGCTGACGCGCATCACGATCCCGCTGCTGACGCCATCGCTTTTCTTTTCGTTAATCATCGCTTTGATTGGCGCTTTTCAGGTTTTCGAGTCGATGTATGTTTTGACCAACGGCGGGCCCGGCGACGCCACCAGAACCGTCGTCATGTATCTCTATCGAGAGGCTTTCGGCAGCTTCAATATGGGCTACGCCGCCAGCATGGCGGTCCTGCTCTTTTTCATTATCCTGACCCTGACAGTCACGCAGGTCCGGCTCGGCGATCGCTGGGTCTTTTATCGCTAAGGACCGATTTCGCAAACGATGACCAGCGCCGCCCTATCGAACAGCAGTCAAACGTTTCAGCCTTTCGGACCGTTGCGAGGAAAGCTGAGACATAATTGGGGCGCCTACCTGGCAAACGTCGTACTTGCGCTCCCGCTGGTCCTCGGATCGCTGATTATGTTCTTGCCGCTGGTGTGGGCGGTATCCTTCTCTTTTGGCCAGCCGCACGAATTCTTCAAGCTGCCGCCGCCGGTTCTCCCAAGTTCATTCCGTCTCGATAATTATCACGGCGTTTTCGAGCGTGTTGACTTCTTTCGCTTCTTTCTCAACAGCGTCGTCGTCACCGCCTGTGTGACAATTGCGCAAATCTTCAGCTGCAGCATGGGCGGATACGCCTTCGCCCGCTTGCGCTTCCCCGGCAAAAGGCTTATTTTCATCTCGTTCCTCGCTTCGATGATGGTGCCACAGCATGTCACCTTAATCCCGGTCTTCATCATCATCCGCGGGCTGGGCTTGTATAACAACCTTGGTGCGCTGATTGTTCCCTACGCCACCAGTGTCTTTGGCACATTTCTGCTGAAACAATTCTTTGAGACGATTCCCGATGAGCTGGAGGACGCGGCGAAGATTGACGGGGCTGGTTTCCTGCAAATTTATTGGCGCATCATGCTGCCGCTCGCCGGTCCGCCGCTGGCGACCCTGGCCATCCTCACCTTCAACAGCTCCTGGAACAACTTCTTTTGGCCTCTGATATTCATCAATTCATCTGACAAGATGACCTTGCCGCTGGGCATGATATACTTGCGCGGTCAAGACGGGGTGACAAACTCAGGCGTATTGATGGCGGCGATTGTGCTGAATCTTATTCCCGTTCTGATCTTCTTTATGATTTTTCAGCGGAGGCTGGTGGAAGGCGTGACCTTGAGCGGGCTAAAAGGCGCCTGACCCGTCGTAAAGACTCAAGTCCGCCATAGGACTGATTTGAAAGGCGACATTCAAAGGATGAACTGATGAAATATCACGAAGGAATCCGAAGCTATGACCACAGAGCGGCCGCCTTGGCCTTTCCCCTTGGCGGGATCGGCACTGGCAACGTGTCGCTGGGCGCGCGCGGCGAATTGCGCGATTGGGAGATATTCAATAATCCCGCGAAGGGCGCGACCATTCCGCTGACCTTCTTCGCAATTCGCTGTCAGCAAGCCGGTCACGAAGCGCAGGCGCGTGTGCTCGAAGGTCCGATTCAGCCGCCCTACGATCTCTCCCACGGCTATCATCCGATGACAAGCGCCGGGCTTCCCCGCTTCCAGGGCACAAGTTTCCGTGGCCAGTACCCTTTTGCCGCCATCAAGTTTGAAGACGACAAGATGCCCGTATCCGCTCAGCTCGAAGCGTACACCCCGCTGCTGCCATTGAATCCGGAAGATTCGGGAATTCCCTGCGCGATATTCACGTATTCGGTCAGCAATAGGACGGCGGATCCGGTCGATGTCACCCTGGTCGGTACGCTGAGCAATCCCATTGGCGGCAACCGCTTCGACCCCTATATGAACAAGGCGACGGTTGATATGGGCCGAGCGGTGAACGCCTACCGCAATGAGACGGCGCTGCGCGGCTTGTACATGACGAACGATCAGATACCCGCCGGCGATGTCAACTTCGGCAGCGTGGCGCTGGTCACCGATCACGAGACCGTAACGATGAAACGCAGCTGGATGCGCGGCGAATGGTGGGATTATCTGCACGAATTCTGGGATGATCTGCTCGCGGAAGGCCTGCTGCACGACCCCGCCGATGATTTGCCCGGCGAGCGGCTGCCGACCGGTTCGCTCGGCTTGCTTGAGAGGCTTGAGCCGGGCGAAACGAAGGAATTCCGCTTCATCCTAACCTGGTTCATACCCAATCGCCCAAACACCTGGGATCTGCGCACCCTGCCAATGCTAAGCGTCGACGAAGCCGATGTGGGCAGCGCGCGCAATCATTACGCGACGCGCTTCGCCGACGCCTGGGACGTGGCGCGTTATATCTTGGGCAATCTGGCGCGCCTGGAATCGACAACGCGACAATTCCACGACGCCCTCTTCGAAAGCACGCTCCCCGCCGTCGTCCTCGATGCCATCTCGGCCAACATCGTGCCGCTGCGCAGCACAACTTGTTTCTGGCTGGAGGACGGCCGCTTTTATGGCTGGGAAGGCTGCAACGATGAATATGGCTGCTGCCCGGGCAGCTGCACGCACGTCTGGAGTTACGCATATACCGGCGCCTATCTCTTCCCCTCGCTGGAACGCGAGATGCGGCGAATTGAATTCAATGTAGAAACCGGCGACGATGGCTTCATGCACTTTCGCTCTTTCGGCACCTTCCATGACGACTTCGTATGGGGCGGGCGGACGGACGCGGCGGTCGATGGGCAGATGGGCTCGATCCTGCGCGCCTACCGCGAATGGCAGTTGAGCGGCGATGATGACTTCCTCGCCGAGATCTGGGATGGCATTAAACGTGCCATCGGCTTCGCCAGCGGCTACTGGGACATAGACAAGGACCACGTCCTCGACGCCATTCAGCACAATACCTACGACATCGAGTTTCATGGTCCGAATCCGCTCTGCGGCATCTATTATCTGGCGGCTCTGCGCGCGGTTGAAGAAATGGCTCGCGCGCTGGGCGAAGCTGACTTGAGTTTGCGCTGTCGGGCGGCATTCGAAAGCGGCAGCGTCAATCTCGACGCCATGCTCTGGAACGGCGGATACTACATCCAGAAGCTGGACGATGTCGACGTCCAGAAATACCAGCATGGTGAAGGCTGCCTGTCCGACCAGTTGCTGGGGCAGCTTCACGCCAGCCTATTGGGCTTGGGCGACTTGCTGCCGGCCGATCATGTGAAGACGGCGCTGAAGTCCATCTACGAGCACAACTTCAAGCGCGATTTCAGCGAGCACGCCAATTGCCAGCGCGTTTATGCGCTTAACGACGAAGCCGGACTGCTGCTGTGTTCCTGGCCCGCGGGCGGACGTCCGCGCCTGCCCTTCCCCTACGCTGACGAGGTCTGGACCGGCATCGAATACCAGGTGGCGGCTCATCTCATTTACGAAGGCTGGGTTGATGAAGGCCTTGAGATTGTGGAAGCGCTGCGCGCGCGCCACGATGGCATTCGCCGCAACCCGTGGAACGAAGTCGAATGCGGCAATCACTATGCCCGCAGCATGGCGAGTTGGGCGCTGCTCCTGGCGCTGAGTGGCATGCGGACAGACAGAGAAAATGGCACGGCAACTTTCACGCCCGTTGACGAGCTGCTATTCGACAAGGAGCCATTTAAGGTCTTCTGGTCTGATGGTCGCAAATGGGGCTTTTACACGCAGACATGGGAGGCGGAAAGCGAAAGCTGGCAGCCCAGCTTTGAGGCGCTGGGAACGGCTTCCTAGAAGCGCAGAACGATTCTCGTAGTCTGGAAGTGAGGTTTTATCGATGTCGCTGAAATATTATACGCACGGACGGCGTGACCAGATGAAGGTGGCGCTGACCTTCGACGACGGACCCAATCCGCCGCGCACCGACCAGGTCATGGAGATTCTCGACAGCCGAGGCGCGCGCGGCACCTTCTTCGTCTTGGGCAAGTGGGTGGAGCGCTGGCCGCAGGCTTTCCAACGTATGGTCGAGAAGGGCCATACCATTGGCAATCACAGTCATCTGCATCAAGCGCATCTTGGCGATTTCGACCGCGCCGAAGCGGCCATCGGCAATCTGCTCGGCCGCCCGACGCGCTTTCTCCGCGCCCACTATTTCAACTTTTTCACCTGCCTCTATTCGCCAGTGGCGATGTCGCGCGATATGAAGATCGTCGATGCCGATGTCAATCCGGCCGACTTTGCCAAGAGCGACCCAGCCGCCATCATCGACGCGGCGCTCAATGATCCTTCTCTGGCCGGCGGCTCCATCATCGACCTGCACGACGGCCGGGAATTCGACGATGACGCCAGGCGCTTGGCGAGCCCGCTGCCGATGATCGAAGCGCTGCCCGCGATCGTCGATGGCTTGCAGGCGCGAGGCTTCGAACTGGTCGGCCTCGACGATATGGAATTGGTCGATCCGATTGAGTGGCGGCCCGATGGGCGTGGGACATTCGCTACAGCCGAGGTGCGCTCCGCTATCCAGGGGCTGGGAGGCAAGTCCAATTAGTCGAGCGCAGGTGTCAGCAGCATGGCTCAGGCGCCTGAATTCGGGAAATGTTTAAATGGCTGGACTCTGCTTTTNNCCCAAAGCATTGGAGAAGGGAGTTCTCTAGCGGGTCTACGCTAGCACCATCTTTACTTCACCTCCTCGAAATTAGACACTCCCCCTCACATCAAATATTTGACAAGCCAAAGCAGAAACGCTACAGTTCGTTCTGTTAACTGCAAATTATAGACATGATTGAACTTATAGCTTGTGACCGGCTTTAAGATTTATTCTCGAAACCAAAGACTCCGCCCGGTATTGACACCGCGCAACTCTCGCCATCTACACAGTCGATCGAGGCCCTGATGGACGCGGCCCAAGCCCAAGCTGAGCGGGATGGCGTCGACGAGGCTGCGCGGGCGCCTCTACTCATAGCGCGCAACATCAGCAAGGCCTTCGGCCACGTGCAAGCCCTGAGCAACGCCTATATCGATGTGCGAGCGGGCGAAATCGTGGCGCTGGTGGGGGACAATGGCGCCGGCAAATCGACGCTGATCAAAGCCCTTTCCGGCGCACATCGCCCTGACGCCGGCGAGATACTCGTCCGCGGTCAATCCGTGACCATCAACAACCCGAACGACTCCTTTGATCTCGGCATCGCCACGGTCTATCAAGATCTTGCCTTGCTGCCATCGCGCGATGTGGTCGCCAACCTGTACGTCGGCCGCGAGCTCACCCATAACGGCTTGCTCAACCGGCGCAAGATGACCGAAGAAGCCAATCGCGTCGTGCGTCAACTGCGCACGAATCTGCCTTCGGTGAACACGCCGGTGCGCTTCCTCTCCGGTGGCCAGCGGCAAGCGGTCGCCATCGCACGCGTCGTGCATTTCGGCGCCGATATCCTGCTGCTTGATGAGCCGACGGCGGCGCTCGGGGTCAAGGAATCGCATGAAATGTTGACCCTGATCGAGAACTTGAAGGAACAGAACAAAGCGATCATCGTAGTCAGCCACAATCTGGCTCACGTTTTTCGCATCTGCGATCGCATCACTGTGCTGCGCCATGGCGAGACGGTCGGCACACTAATCAAGGAAGACACCAACTCCACCGAAGTTGTTCGACTGATCACCGGCGCCGATCTTTTGTGACGCGAACGGAGCATGTCAATGGCAGCCAGTTCTGACAAAATAAAACCGCTTGACGACGCGCCGGAAGCAGAATCGCGGCTACGGCGCTTGCTCATGCAGCGCGAAGTTCAGTTGCTGCTGGTGCTGGTCGTATTCACCCTGCTCGTGCGCGCCGGTGGCGCCAAAGGCTTCCTGGGACCCACTCATTTTCCCATCTTCCTATCACAAGTCGCGCCGGACATGCTCGTGGTGATCCCGATGGCGATGCTGCTGATCGGCGGCATGTTTGATCTGTCGGTGACCGGCGTCGCCAACCTCAGCGTGGTCTTGGTCGGCTTCACCTTTTCGCGGCTGCTGGGCCAAATGGACGACACGCTGCTGATCATATTGGTAGTGGCGATCGGCTTGACGGCGGGCTTGATTGTCGGCGCGATCAACGGTTTGGCGGTCACGCGCCTGCGCATGAATCCGTTGATGACCACCCTAGCGACCTGGTGGATGGCGCAGGGGGCGGCCACCGGCTTCGCCGGCGGCGAATCGCGCCACAACTTCGTCGGCTCCTTCCGCGATATCGCCCGCCACCAGCCGCTGCAAGGGCTGGGCGAGACCTTCCCCTTCCTGCAAGAAATGCGGATCAGCACATTGCCCCTGCCGGTGTTTTACGCCTTGATCGTCATCTTCCTAGGCTGGCTCATCCTGACGCGCACGCGCTTCGGCTGGCATATCTTCGCCACCGGCAGCGATCGTCAAGGCGCGGCGCTCAACGGCGTCAACGTCAACCGCGTAACCCTCATCGGATTCATCGCCACTGGCATGGCCGCCGCCATGTGTGGCATCGTCTGGGCGAGCCGGCTCACATCGGCGCCGCCCAATACGCTCGGCGGTCTGGAGCTGCGGGTGATCGCCGCCGCGGTGATCGGAGGCGCCGCGCTCACCGGTGGCGAGGGCAGCGTGCTCGGCGCCGTGCTGGGTCTGTTCTTTATGCACATGATCCGTAGCGCGACCATTCAGCTGGGTTTGCCCGTCTATTGGGAGTTCTTCGTATTGGGCGCGGTTCTGTTCACCGCTGTCGCTTTCGACGCCTGGGCCAAACGGCGAGCCGACACCCAATAATGATGAGGACCGTCAAACCTCGGTCAGCCTTGGTTATGCCAGGGGAAAGCGGTATTTGCCCGTGTTCAGCGGGCTGTGCTCAAGAAGGGGGCAGATGCTTGAGCCGCGCGCATCTGCATCGCCAACGTGGTGATTAACGCGGCGATTCTGATTTCCAACCGCGCGAACAATCCCACACGCCGCAATTAGATTCGATAGGACAATAGCATTTCTTGGAGAGCATAATGAAAAGGTCCATGGTTCTTTTGCTGGTACTCTCGCTTCTTATTGGCGCCGTCGCTTCTGTCGGCGCGCAAGACGAGGACGTCTACTATATGGTCGGCGGCAACCTGGGGCATCCCTGGTGGAAGCAGCACTTTGAAGGCATTGAAGTCGCCGCCGATTGGCTGGGCATCAATGTCGAAATCGTCGGCCCGCCGCCCACCGATGGCATCGCCCTGGAACAGATCAAACTGCTCGAGGAGATCGTCGCCAAGCCGAACACCGCCGGCATCATGATGATCGGTTTCGATGTCACGCTGATCCCCGAGGTATCCAAACAGGCGATGGCAGCTGGCATCCCCTTCATCCAGTTCAACGGCGATCTGATTGACAAGAGCGCGCGCCATGCTTTCGTCGGCACCGGTGACTACGCTTACGGCGAATCAGCGGCGCAGCTGGTGCTGGATCGCTATCCCGATGGCGCCAAGATCGGCGTGGTCGCCTTCATCAGCGCCCAGCAGCATCGCGACCGCCTGCAGGGTTTCCAGGAAACGCTGGAAGCCTCGGGACGCGACTATCGCTTCCTCGAACCGGTCGATGACCGCGCCTCGATGGACGGCGCGTACAACGGCGCGCTCAACCTGATCGAAGCTCACCCTGATATGGACATCATCTATTCGGGTGACGCCTTCGCCGAGGGCGTCGCCAACGCCGTTAAGGATATGGGCTTAGTCGATAGCATTGACGTGGTCGGTGGCGATCGCGCCGACTCGCTGCTGCAAGCGATCAAGGACGGCGATGTCATGGGCACGATCGCGCAGGATACTTTCGCCGAGGGTTTCTTTGGCGTGCTCTACATGTATGTGGCGCGTCAGGGCCTCGTCTCACAGGAAGGCGGTCGCCTCGCCTTGCCCGACACCTCGATCACACAGTCTTTCACCATCACTGCCGAAACGGTTGACTTCTTCCTCGGGGTCGAACCTGACAAGCCGACGCTGCCCGCCGGCACCGATGGCAGCTACTACATGATCGGTGGCAACCTGGGGCATCCCTGGTGGAAGCAGCATTTTGACGGCATCCAAGCGGCCGCCGATTGGCTGGGCATCAATGTCGAAATCGTCGGCCCGCCGCCCACCGATGGCATCGCCCTGGAACAGATCAAACTGCTCGAGGAGATCGTCGCCAAGGAAGATACCGCCGGCATCATGATGATCGGTTTCGATGTCACGCTGATCCCCGAAGTATCCAAACAGGCGATGGCAGCGGGCATCCCCTTCATCCAGTTCAACGGCGATCTGATTGACAGGAGCGCGCGCCATGCTTTCGTCGGCACCGGCGACTACGCTTACGGCGAATCAGCGGCGCAGCTGGTGCTGGATCGCTATCCCGATGGCGCCAAGATCGGCGTGGTCGCCTTCATCAGCGCCCAGCAGCACCGCGATCGTCTGCAGGGTTTCCAGGAAACGCTGGAAGCATCGGGACGCGACTATCGCTTCCTCGAACCGGTCGATGACCGCGCCTCGATGGACGGCGCGTACAACGGCGCGCTCAACCTGATCGAAGCCCACCCCGATATGGACATCATCTATTCGGGTGATGCCTTCGCCGAGGGCGTCGCCAACGCCGTCAAAGACATGGGCTTAGTCGACAGCATTGACGTGGTCGGTGGCGATCGCGCCGATTCGCTGCTGCAAGCGATCAAAGACGGCGATGTCATGGGCACGATCGCGCAGGATACCTTCGCTGAAGGCTTTTTCGGCGTCGTCTACATGTATGTCGCCGCTGAAGGCATAGTGGCGCGTGAAGGCGGGCGCATCGCCCTGCCCAATACCGTGATCACCAAGTCCTTCACTATCACTGCCGATACCGTCGACTTCTTCCTCGAAGGCGAATAGAGGCCGGATGCGCGTCCGCATGGTCCGCCTTGAAGTCGAAGCGCGGGTCATGCGGACGCTTTTTTGTTGAAGCCGTAATCGACTGGATTGACTGCCGATGAGACTGAAAGACAAAGTGGCGCTCGTCACTGGTGGCGGACGCGGCATTGGACGGCATATCGCCCTGCGACTGGCTGATGAGGGCGCTGATGTCTTGGTCAACTACGCCAGCAGCGAAGCCGGCGCCGAAGATATCGCGGCGCGGATACGCGACAAGGGACGCCGCGCAATCGCGGTGCGCGCCAACATCGCCGAACGCGCCGATGTCGATGCCATGTACGAGTCCTTGCTGGAAGCATTCGGCCGCATCGATATTCTGGTCAACAATTCCGCCATCGATCCGGTGATTCCCTTCCTCGAGATGACCGATGAACAGTGGGATCGGGTCATCGACATCAACCTCAAGGGCGCTTACATGTGTTCCCAAGCCGCTGCCCGGCTCATGGTCGAACAGGGGGCGGGAGGCAATATCATCATCATCGGGTCGATGCACGGCATGGCGACCTTCCCCGGCATGTTGGCTTACGCCAGCAGCAAAGGCGGTCTCAACGCCATGACACGGGCGATGGCGCTCGATCTGTCGCCGCAGGGAATTCGGGTCAACTGCGTGATCCCCGGCTCAATCCACGTGGAAAAAGCTTACGAAGTCATCCCCAACTACGACCCGCACATGATCGACGACCAGATCGCGCTGGGCCGCATCGGCTACGGAGCCGACATCGCGGCCGCCGTCGTCTTCATGGCGTCGCAAGACGCGGACTACATCACCGGCACAACGCTGAACGTCGATGGCGGGGTGATGGCGCGTATGGCGCTCTGGTTCGATGACCTGCAGACGGTTGAACGCAAGTACGATGAGTAGGGGCGACCCCTCCCCCAACCCCCTCGCCATTGCAATGGAGAGGGAGCTCTGTCGGTAGCCTGACTGGTTTCGCGTTACACCCTTATTCGATCACAACAACTGCGTGCAGGTTTAGTTCCGGCAATATGGTCTTGAGCCGCCCATTCTCATACTGATAGTCCAGCGGCGAATTGGGCGCGCAGTACATGCACGTGACATTCTCAAGGTCAGTCCGCGATAAATCAACTTCAATTGAAATATCGCGCAATTTAGCGCTGTCATCACCCCAGGCGACATGATCGGCGCTGCCCAGATAGCGGTTGATCAAGTGGATGACGCAGCGCCCGTTTTGCTCGTTCAGCACAGCCTCGATGCCGGCGGGGGCATCCGTCCTAAGCACGGGTTGCTCAACCAGATTCGCCGCCAAGACGCCCATCAACCGCTTGACCCAGGCGTTGGGCATGCCTTTTGCCCGCAGCGGCGCCGCGATGTAGATGCACTCGCCATCACCGAAACGGTTGCGGACGATGCCGGGAAAGCGCTTCTCCTCGTCAGGGCCGGCATCTCCCCAAAGGATCGTTGTCGCCTCCGACCGCCCCGCCTCCGGAGCGTAGAAGTCGCCCAGCACCTCCGCGCCGCGGGGAGCAACGCGCAGTGGCATCTCGTCGATCAGAATCGGCAGCGCCGTTACATGACTGCGGAGCGCGTCATCCGCCAGCCTGAGATAGACAAACTCGCAGCCGGCCTCTTTTTCATATTCGACGCCGAAAACATCCGCCAGTCCAAAATCAGACCGCCGCCCGCCGTTCTCGTCCCAAAGCGAGCTGCAGCCGGAGGCCAGCAGCCTTCCGCCAGCGCTAACGTAGTCGCGCAGCATGTGGAGCTCATCGTCCCCCAACGCCGCTTGATCGGGCAGAACGAGCAGCTGATAGCCCAACAGATCGCGATCCAACTGGATAATATCGTACTGCAAGTGCATGTCGATCAGCGCGCCATGAAAGGCTTCGGCGCCATCTTGCATCAAGCCCCATAAGCGCGACGCCCTTCGCGGCTTGGGCGTGAAGACCAATCCAACATCGCTGAGGCCCGTCGGCTCGCGCAGCCAGGGTTCAAGCTCGCGCGCAGTGCGAAACAGCTCAGCGAAACCGGTGAATTGCGCGCTATCGGTCTCGCCGTCGGGGTAAGGCGCCTGCCCGAAGACCATGCTGCCGCCGTGAGCTATGGCGATCGCATTCTCCAGCTCGAGGAATTTCAGCGGCTTCTGGTCAAAACCATTCCAGCCGCCGCCCAGCGCCATGCGCGGCAAAGCGCCTGCCGTCAGGATTTCGAAGGGCTTGCCGCGGGTCTTCGCCCAGCGCGCGTTAAAGCTCTGTCGCAGGTATTCGGGCGCGTGCCCCTCGATTGAAATGAGATCGGCGGAATCGATTGGATCGCCCGGCGCGCCAGCCGCGTTGTAGGTGATGACCGCCTCCGGCAGGTATCGCCGAATGACCGCGTATGCCTGATTAAGAAAATCATCCACCTTGGCCGTCATAAACTCGAAGATCTGATCGGCTTCCGCCGGCGTCGGCTGTATCGGCAGCGGCTCACTAGTTTCGGCTTCGTAGCTCCTCCGCGCATACAGCGAATAATCGGGAATCGGATGTGGCGCGATCATCCAAAGATCCTGCCGCACATCGCGGGCTAGCGGGATGATATCCAGCCAGAAACCATCGACCGCATAATTCCTCGCCAGTTCGTCTAGCTGCTGCAGCGCAAAATCGGTGTAGGGTGAGCAAATCGAAGCCATGTAAAAGGGCCGCAGCTTGTAAGGATCGCCCAGGTAATTGACCATGCGCCATTCGGGATGGATGCCAAGCGCGTAGTTATCGAAGCAGACGCTGAAGTAGGCGATAAGCCGGATGTCTCGTTTCTTCAGCTCCGGCAGCAGCTCGCCCAGGATATTGCGCGGGTGCGGCAAACCAAGCGAACAGGGATAATAACAGGTCCCGTGATGATCCTTGCAGTAGAGCTCGAGGCAATCAACCGCGGATCTCTCTAGGTTATCGGCATACTTGACCGCGTCGAATCGCTGTCCCTGCGCCTTCGCCCATTGCGGCGAAACGTAGAGCTTGTGCAGCTTGCGGAAGGTTTGTCCAAACCAATTGCTCATAAGAAATCATTCTCCCATTGCGCTCTCGAAACACGGTATCCACGCGCGTCGGCTCTGCCGTTTATATCTTGCAACTGCGCGAAGTTCACTGCCGCCGAGGGGCCTAACGGAGCGCGCCGGCGGTCATGCCTTTGCGAATCTGCTGTTGGAACAGGAAGTAGAAGACAAAAAGCGGCAGCGCCGTCAAAGTCATGATGGCGAACTGCTGGCCGAGAACGCTCTCGGACGTCATAGCAGCGGGACGATAGCCGGCGACGGCCAGCGGCAAGGTGCGTACTTGCGGCTGATCCAGCAGCACCAGCGCGAATAAGAGCTCGCTCCAGATCCAACTGATATTGATGATGGCCATGCTGGCGATAGCGCCGCGCGAAACGGGCACGACGACGCGGATGAAGGCGCCGAAGCGCGAACAGCCGTCGAGCAGGGCAGATTCTTCCAATTCATGCGGGAAGCTCAAGAAATAGGCGCGCATCAGAATAATCGTAAAAGGCAAGCCCAGCGTCGCGTAGACCAGCATCATTCCGATATGGCTGTTTCTTAAGCCGAGATCGCCCATGAAGAAATACATCGGAATGATCAACACATGGACCGGCACCGCCAGCGTGAGGAGAAAGCCCTGCTGCGTCGCCGCATTGCCGGGGAAGCGCCCGCGCGCCAGCGAATAGCCAGCCAAGCCGGCGACGAATAAAAGGATCGCCAAGCTGCCCAGCGTGATAACAAAGCTGTTAATGAAAAAGGTCGAAAAGGGCTGACTGACGCGATCGCCCTGCCAGACGATGGCGTAATTGTCGAGCAATAAGGGATCGGGCAAGGCGAAGGGCGCGTTCAAGATCTGCTTATCGGTCTTGACCGATGTGATGAACATGAAAAGGATCGGATATACCTGCACGATCGCCCAGACGACCAGCAAGATAGTCAGCGCCGCGCCCGGGATGCGCTTGATTATTGGGGAGATCCTATGCCGCTCAGGATACATGACCAGTCGCGCCGCGCTAAAACTCGACAGCCTCTACGCGCATCAAGCGCTGATAGACATAGGTCACGGTGAAGATCACAACGAACATCACCACCGCAACCGCCGACGCATAGCCGTATTCCTGCTTGCGAAAAGCCTCCTTGTAGAGAAATGTTCCCAATACCGATGTGCTCTCGGCCGGCCCGCCCAGCGTCATCACCCATACCAGATCGAAGACCTTAAGCGAGAAGATAAACTGCAGCACGCTGATCGAAATGAGCACGGGACGGATGAGCGGGAGCGTCAGATACCAGACGCGCTGGGCTTCGCTGATGCCATCAAGCGACGCCGCTTCGTGCAGATCCTCCGGAATGTTCTCGATAGCCGCCAGCAGAATGATCATCGGGAAGCCGGAGAATTGCCAGACCGCCACCGCGATGACCGAGCCTAGCGCCGTCTCGCGGCTGGCGATCCAGGTGCCCTCCAGATGCGCCAAACCGATACTGCGCAGCATGACGTTCAACATACCGAAATTCTGCTCGTACATGCGCACCCATAAGGCAGCCGTCACCGCCATCGGCAGCATCACCGGCAGATAAAAAATGAATCGATACAGGGCGGCGCCCCGAACGCGGCGCGAAATCGCCAGCGCCAGCAGCAGGCCGATGCCGACGGTGCCGAGCGTGGAGAAGACGGCGAATATCAGCGTATGGCGGAGCGCGCCCCAAAAGAAACGATCATCGAATAGGTCCTCAAAGTTTTCCAGCGCCACATATTCGCGCGGCCGCAATCCGTTCCATTCGAAAAACGCCAATTCCAATGACTGGATGAGGGGCAAAGCCATGAACATCAAGAGCATGATCACAGCCGGCGCGAGGAAGAGATACCAAATCAGATTGCGCCTGAAATTCATTTCACGGACGACCCCTGACCCGTGGATTAATCTGTAGGGGCGATCCTGTGGATCGCCCGACGAACAAAATTCAAGCTTGGCAGAAGCGGGGACTCACAGAGTCGCCCCTACAGAATTGTTGCTACGGAGCGACGAGAACTAACCCTCGCGCGCCTTTTCCGTCGCTTTCTGTACCATCTCAGCCGCTTCTTCCGGTGTGATCACATCATTCAGCACCAGATCCGACGCCTGTTTCAGCGCCGATAGTACATCGGGCGGCACGTTCGCCTCGTAGAGCGAGGGCGCGCCCATCGCCCCTACATCGGCCACCTGCTGCGCCGCTTCGGGCATCAAAATCTCGGCCACGGCCTCCTGAGGGATATCGATTCGGCCAGGCGCCAGCCCCGATGCCCGCGAATAAGTCTCGATGCCTTCCGCCGAACCCAAATAGGCAACCACCTTGAGCGCCGCCTCCTGCTTGTCGCGATTGAAGACGATGAAGCAATTCGGAATCCAGCTTCCCACCGGTCCATAAGGTTCAATCATGTCGTCATCGAAGTGCGGGTAATAGAAATAACCCCATTCAAAATCGACCTCGTCGCTCAGGCTGCCCGAAGCCCAGGAGCCCATCTGCCACATAGAGGCGCTGCCGCCGGTGAAGAGACCTTGTCCCTGACTGTATTTCGTATGCCCGGCGAAACCATCAGCCAGCAAGCCACGGTCGACCATCTCCTTCATCGTCGCGAAAATGCGCAGGCCGTGCGGATCCGTCCACTTGTATTCATTTGCCCAGTCCGGCGAGCCTGGATTAGCATTGAGCATGAAGGCGCGGTATTCGTCTTCGGTCCAGGAGCGCATCATCAGCGCGTCCGGCAAATGGTTGACCAAACCCCAGTCGTAGAGGTTGACCATCGGCTGATAGCCGCCGGCGCGCACCTTGTCCGCGACCTCGTAGAGTTCTTCCCAGGTTGTCGGCACTTCAGCGCCGACCTCGGCGAAGATGTCCTTGTTGTAGTAGATGTACGGTGTCCAGACCACATCAATGTTGACACCGTAAATGCTGCCGTTCGGCTCGGTATAAAAGTCAAGCGTGCCCTGCGGAAAGGCGTCGTACCAGCCTTCGCTCTCATACAGGCCGTCCAGCGGCACCAGCAAGTCGGCTTCGATCATGTCGTTGTACTGGAATGAAGGCGAGCACCACCACCAGGTCAGATCGGGACCATTCGCATCGGCGAACATTGTGGTGGGCCGTCGCCTGCCAGTTGACTTCGTCCGCCTGGACATCCAACTCGACCTGGATATCCGGGTTGCGCTCATTCCAAATCGGCAGGACCGTTTTCGGAATAAAAGAAACCGCCTTAGAAAGAGAAAAAGGCGGTTTCAAACATGTTTCGCGTAGCCCATCTAGGGCGCAGTACATGTATTAGAACCGATAACGGTTGAGCCAGATCCAACTGGGTAATGGATCTTAATGGTGATTTTCGTGCTGTTAGTATGTATGTTCGCACTTGCCCAGGCAGGTGTGGATGGAACCTTCCGCCATTTGTACCCTACAATCTTGCGTGGAGCTGGCCCCGCTTTAACCATCATTTGAGCAACAGCTTCACCCGAAGTAGAGTTTGCTCTGCACTCGAAATCGTGTGCCACTCCAGCCCCGCCAACTTGCGCCGCGACTATCGGCACCATCAACAGCAGTACAAATACAAGGAAAACAATTCGTTTCATGTTGCACCTCCTGAAAGGTAAACAAGCGACCCGCGAACTGAATTGAGAATTGACTTGTGCAAGCAATGGATTGCCCACCGACAGCAACAAGACGAACGTAAAAATGAGCCGATAAAAGTGCCCAAACATTGTTGCTCTCCCTCACACAATTGAACGATACTTTTAGCGTAAGAGGGAAATGGGGTTGGAGTCAAACCGATTTGTATATGTTGCCCGTACTGTGAATAAAGCACGAACGATCAACTATACAGATAGCAATTCCAAGCGCTCTTTGACATATTCTCTTTCAACCACCTAGCAGCCCCGCCAGATACTTCCCATGATCGCATCCATATCGGTCCCCGAGATGAAGCGACAGTGCTGCCTCAGAATCTCAGTAGCACCAAGTTAGTCCTGCGAAAAACTATCCCGCTAAGTAATCTTCCCTTCCCTAGCTCGCTGGGATGCTCGCCATAGAGATGGCGAGAGGGGCCGGGGGATGGGGTTAGAAAAGCGGCATCCCACATTTTCATTACTTACCTGAAATTACTTCTGTGGTGAATCCTCTATGCGGGACTCGCAATACAGCAGATCCACGACTTTCGCCCCTGCCGGAGGGCGCGGCGCGTTTGACTTTCAGCATCGTCATGTGTATTCTCGTACCATTGCCCGGGGGACGCCATGCAGGCGCTGACGTGGGCGACGCTCACGCGTTAAGTCCCGAGTTGAGGCAATCTACACCTTGCTCAAGCGTTTCAGCCTGGAAGGAAAAGTAGCGGTCGTGACGGGCGCGGCATCGGGCCTTTCCCAGGCGATTGCCGTTGGGTTCGCCGGCGCCGGCGCCGATCTCGTCATCGCCGATATCAACCACGATGGCCTGCACGAGACCGCCAAGAGCATACGCGCGCTCGGTCAAAAGGCTGAAGTCTGCCTTTGCGATATAGCGGATGCGGCAGCTGTTGAAAACCTATTCGCGCGCGCCGATGAGGTCTGCGGGCGCGTCGACATTCTTCTCAACGGGCCCTTCGCCTTCAACCGAGAGAAACCGGAAAAGCTGACGCTGGCTGATTGGAACGATGCGATTGCGGTCTGCCTGACTGGCTTCTTCACCTGCGCCCAACAAGCGGGGCAGCGGATGATTGGGCGAGGCGCGGGCGGCAGCATCATCAGCATCGGCTCCATCGCCGGCGCGTCTGCCCTTGGCCGCGGCAATTTCGTTTACAGCGTGGCGAAAGCGGGTGTCCACCAGATGACGCGCGAACTGGCGGTCGAGTGGGCGGCGCACGGCATTCGCGTTAACGCGCTGCTGCCCGCGCAAATGCGCACGCCGTCGGTCAAGCGCTGGCTGGAAGATCCGATTACCGATCGGGGATTGGTAGCGCATCTGCTCAAGGGCATCCCCATGAATCGGCTCGGTGAGCCGGAAGACATCGTCGGACCGGCTATCTTCCTCGCTTCGGACGCAGCCGCCTTCGTCACCGGCACTTTGCTCCCGGTCGATGGCGGCAATCTGGCGCTGAACGCCGGCGGGAGCCACACATGGTAGAGGCCTTCGCAGAAACATCAAACCACCGCCTCGGCAGGAGCGAACTATCATGACGAAGGTCGTCATCGCGCATGCGTCGTATGTCATTTCCGAACTGGAACGCGACGCCTTCAGCGCTATTGATGCGAGCGTCGTGCAAACGGGCAACCTGGAGACGCCGGAAGCGCTCGAAGAGGCGCGCAAAGCCGACGCCCTGATGGTCACCATCCAGCAGGTCGATGCCGAGCTGATCCGATCGCTTGAACGCTGCCAGATCATTGCGCGAGTCGGCACGGGCTTGGATGCCATCGACATTCCGGCGGCCACAGAACGCGGCATCTGGGTGACCTCGGTGCCCGATTATGCCGTCGACGAGGTCTCGACTCATGCGATCGCCCTGCTGCTGAATCAGGCGCGGCGGCTTCAAAAGATGTTCGCCTCGGTCAAGGCGGGCAGGTGGTACGACGCGGCTACGATTGAACCGGCGTCCCGCCTCCAGGGACAGGTCTTGGGCCTCATCGGTTACGGACGTATCGGACGGATGGTGGCGGCCAAGGCGCGCGGCCTAGGTCTGCTTGTGCTCGTTTATGATCCTTTCATCGAGCTCGACGCGGGCGCCAACGGCGGCCTGAAGCAGGTCGACCTGGATGCTCTGCTTAAAAGCGCCGACTTCATCTCCCTCCACAGTCCCTTGAGCGAATCTTCCCGACACATCATCAATGCCGACGCCCTGGAAAAGATGAAACCCAGCGCCTATCTCATCAATACCGCGCGCGGCGAACTTATCGACGAAGAGGCGCTGCTCGCCGCCGTACAGTGTGGCCGCATCGCCGGCGCCGCCCTCGATGTGCTCACGGTGGAGCCGCCGCCGCCCGATTTTCCCTTGCTGCACGACGAGCGCATTACGATCACTCCCCATGCCGGCTGGTACTCGGAGGCGTCCAAACTGGATGTGCGCGTTAAAGCGATCGACGATGTTGTGCGCGTCTTGACGGGCGAGGCGCCGCGATCAGCGGTCAACAACCCGATAAGCAATCAATAGCGCTTTATTTCAAGGAGAACGCTCTTGGATAATGAGGACAATGAGCTCGGCGGTGAGCAGCTGGTAGCGCTCTACCGCATGATGGTTCTGATTCGAAGGACGGAAGAACAGCTCGCGCGCGCCCATCAAATGGGATTGGTGCCCGGCCCCTGCCACACTTATGTCGGCGAGGAAGCGATCGCGACTGGCGTCTGCGCCAACCTGCGCGCCGACGATGTCGTCTTCAGCACACATCGTGGACACGGGCACGCGCTGGCAAAAGGCGTCAGCCCGCGCGCGGTCGCGGCCGAGCTCTTCGGCAAAGCGACGGGCTGCTCTCAGGGGCGCGGCGGCAGCATGCATCTCTTCGCCCCCGAAATCGGCTTGATGGGAACCAGCGGCATCGTCGGTCCCAGCATCTTGCAGGGCGCCGGTGCCGGCTACAGCTTCAAGCTGCTCGGCTCGGATCAAGTGAGCGTCGCCTTTTTCGGCGATGGCGCCGTCAGCAATGGCGCCTTTCACGAAGGGCTGAATCTGGCTGCCATCTGGGACCTGCCGGTGATATTCGTCTGCGAAGATAATATGTACGCCACCGAAGTGGCCTTTCGCGACGCGACCCGCGTGCAGGATGTCGCCGGACGCGCCAGCGTTTCCTACGATATGGCGGCCCTCTGCGTCGATGGCAACGATGTGCTGGCGGTGTATCGGGCGGCTGAAGAAGCGGTTGCCCGCGCCCGAGCTGGCGAGGGTCCGTCGCTCATCGACTGCAAGACCTATCGTACACGGCCTCATGCCGAGGGCATGCGCGACGGCGGCTATCGCACAGCGGAAGAGATGGAGGCCTGGAAACAGCGCGATCCGATCGCGGCGCAGGCCGCCTGGCTGACTGATAACGGGCATGTTGAAGTCGCCGACCTGGAAGCGATTGAGGCCGAGGTCAAAGCGACCGTGGAAGACGCCATTGAATTCGCCCGCACGAGCCCCTTCCCCGATCCGGCCACCGCGGCCGATTACATCTTCAGTGCGGGAGACTAGCGCCATGCGAGAGATCACCTATACAGAAGCGGCTCGCGAAGCGCTGGCGGAACAAATGGCGGTTGATCCCAGCATTTTCGTCGTCGGTGAAGGCATTGGCGAGCGCGGCGGCAACTTCAATACGACGCTCGGCCTGTACGAGCAATACGGTCCGATGCGCCTGCGCGATACGCCGATCGTCGAGCGCGGCTTCGTCGGCATGTGCGCTGGCGCCGCCATGACGGGCGCCCGCCCCGTTGTCGACTTCATGTTCATCGACTTCATCCTGGATTCAATGGGCGAGCTCTTGAATCAAATCTCGAAGATTCAATACATGAGCAGCGGGCGAATCAAAATGCCCATCGTGCTGCGCGGCTGCATTGGAATTGGTGGCGCCGCCGCCACGCACCATTCGGGCAGCTACTACCCGCTCTTCGTTCATATCCCCGGTTTCCGCGTCGCCTTGCCCTCGAACCCCTACGATGCCAAGGGCCTGCTGAAGACAGCGCTCACCGGCGATGATCCGATACTCTATCTGGAGCACAAGCTGCTGCTGAACAGGCGCGGTCCCGTGCCGGAAGCTGAGTTCCATATACCTTTTGGGCAGGCGGCTGTCGTCCGAGAAGGAAGTGATGCGACGGTCGTGGCGCTTGCCGTCATGGTGCCCAAGGCGCTCGAAGTCTGCGGCGAACTGGCGAAAGACGGTCTCGATATCGAAGTCATCGACCCGCGCACCCTCGCCCCGCTCGACATGGCAACCATTCTGGAGTCGGTGCGCAAAACCGGACGTCTGCTGATCGCGGACGAAACCTTCGCTCCCTGCGGGATCGGCGCCGAGATCAGCGCCCAGGTGATGGAAAACGGCTTCGATGACCTCGACGCCCCAATCGCCCGGCTCAACGGCGTCCATACACCGACCCCCTACAGCCCGACCCTGGAAAACGCCATCATTCCCGATAAAGCGGCGCTCACAAAAGCGATTCGCAAACTGGTGGCCGAATAGGGGGTGGATCATGGCGATTGAAATTGTAATGCCCAAGCTCGGCTGGACCATGGAAGAGGGAATCCTCGACGAGTGGATCAAGCAGGACGGCGATGAAGTCCAGCCCGGCGACATCATCTTCGTCGTCGAGAGTGACAAGGCGCTGCAGGAAATCGAGGCTTTTGACGGCGGCATCCTGCGCATTTCGCCCGACGCGCCGCCGGTCGGCTCGACAGTGAAAATCGGCGAGTTGCTCGCCTATCTGGTGGAGCCAGGCGAGGCGCCGCCATTCGAGTTGGCAAAAGCGGATAAGGTGGAGCAAGCGCCCGTTGCGGCAGCGATCGGCCTTTCAAAGAGCCCAGCGACCGCGCCGGCAACGAAGCCAGCGAAACGCTCTCGCGCCGGCGGACCGGCCATCAGCCCACGAGCGAAACGGGTCGCGCTGGAGTTGGGGGTCGATTGGGCGCTGTTAACCGGCAGCGGAAGCGGCGGACGGATTATCGAACGGGATATTCGCGCGGCCGCAGACCGCGTTTCAACGCCGGCGCCCGCCGCGGACATCAGCATAACACCAGTCGCCCGGCGCCAACCCCTGCCACGCATCCGCCAGCTGACCCGCGACCGCATGGTAGAAAGCGCGCGCGGGACCGCGCCGGTCACCTTGACGACGGAAGCCGACGCCACCGAGCTGCACCAACTGCGGCGCAACTTGAGGGCGGATGGTAACAAAAACGTGCCGTCATACACCGATCTGCTGGCGAAATTGGTGGCCGCGGCGCTGACCGAACACCCGGCGCTCAACGCCTCCATCGAAGGCGACGAGCTTCTGCTGCACAGCGCCATCAATATCGGCCTCGCCGTCGATACCGAGCGCGGCTTGCTAGCGCCGGTCATTCGGGACGCCGACCGCCTGTCGCTGCTGGAATTGGCCGCCGTCAGCGCCGACCTGATCGAGCGGACGCGGGACGGGAAAATCGCCGCTGAGGAATTGCAGGGCGGGACTTTCACCATAAGCAATCTGGGCATGTACGATATTGACGCCTTCACACCGATCATCAATCTGCCACAATGCGCGATTCTAGGCGTCGGCAGAATCGTACCGCGGCAAGTTGTGGTCGATGCGGAGGCGCAGCGTCTGGCCATCCGGCAGATGATGGCGCTCAGCCTCACATTCGATCATCGCGCTGTCGATGGCGCGCCCGCCGCCCGCTTCTTGCAGCGCGTCAAACAATACGTAGAAACGCCCTATCTCTGGCTGGTGAGTTGACGAGGGAGGAGTGAAAAGTGAAGTTAGTGACATTTGAGCAAGGCGATAGTTTGCGACCGGGTGTCTTGACTACCCGCCATGGGAGCAAAGTCATAGTCGATCTGCAGAAGGCGGATGCGTCGTTGCCCGGCAGTGTGCGCGGCATTCTCGAAGGCGGCTCAGCGGCGCTGTCGAAAGCGGCCGCGGCGGCCGATTCCGCGAGCGATGCGCTGGACGCCGCTACGGTCAAGCTGGCCGCGCCCATCCCAAACCCGGGAAAAATCCTCTGCATCGGTCTGAATTACGCCGATCACGCCGCCGAATCCAACCAGCCTTTGCCGGAATACCCGATCGTCTTCAGCAAATACAGCAACACGGTCATCGGCAGCGGCGACGCCATCATCTTGCCCAAAGTGACTGACCAGGTCGATTATGAAGCCGAACTCGGCTTTGTCATCGGGGTACGCGGACGCCACATCAGCGAAGCGGACGCTCTCGACTATGTCGCCGGCTACCTGCCGATCAACGACGTCAGCGCGCGAGACTACCAGGAGCGTGTCAGCCAATGGACGATGGGCAAATCCTTCGATACTTTCGCCCCGATGGGTCCCTCGCTGGTTACGTCAGACGAGGTCGGGGATCCGCATAAGCTCGCCATTCGGCTCTGGATCGGCGACGAGGTGCTGCAAGACTCCAATACCAGTCAATTGATTTTCAGCGTTCCCAAGCTGGTGGCCGCTATCAGCGAGGTCATGACGCTGGAGCCGGGCGATGTCGTATCGACCGGCACGCCACCCGGCGTCGGCGGGGCGCGCAGGCCGCCGCGTTGGTTGCGCGCGGGCGAAACGGTCCATATCGAAATCGAGAACCTGGGGATCTTGAGCAACCCAATCGTCGCCGAAAGCTAGCGAACGCGCTAGGCAGACGGTCCCGGACTGCCCCCGGCGTTCAGCGCCAGGTTGCCGCCGTCGAATGGGATCAAGGCGCCAGTAATCCAGGCTGACGCGTCGGATGCCAGGAAGACGGACAAGCCAGCGATGTCCTCCGGCCGCCCCAGGCGGCCAATCGGAATGCCAGAAAGAAACTGCGTCTCCAGCTGGTCATCGGCTTTCATGCGTTCGGCTAAACCGGGATTGATCACCTGCGCCGGCAGGATCGCGTTGACGCGGACGCCGCGGCCGCTCCATTCCGTGCTCAACTCGCGCGTCATCTGGGCGACGCCGCCCATGCCCACGCTATAAGGAAAGTTGCCTCGCCCCAGCGCGCTGACGCCGCCGATCGAGCAAATATTGATAATGCTGCCTGCGCCGACAGCCAGCATCCGCCGTCCCGCCTCCTGGCAGCAGCAGAAGCGCGCCACCGTCAAACCGTGGACGACATCGGCCATCAGCGCCAGATCGATGTCCTCCGGCTTGCCCAGCTTTCCCGGTCCGGCGACGTTGCCCAAAATGTCGATCCGTCCGAACTCCTCATCGAGCTGAGCGAACATCGCCCGGATCTGCTCGATGCGGGTCACATCGCAGATCGCCGGCAGCGCCCGCCGTCCCATCCCCGCAATCTCATCGGCAGTCGCGTTTAGACCGTCCGCGTTGATATCGGCGATCAGCAGATCGGCGCCCGCGTCGGCCAAGGCTAGCGCCATCGCGCGTCCCATGCCGCTGGCCGCGCCGCTCACCAGCGCGACACGTCCTGCCAGGCTGAAGAGTTCTTGGATCACGGCAAACTCACAATTCGTTCCATCCAGTCGATTTGCAGGGGCGACTCTGTGCTGCGCGTAGACACCGCAGGTCAGTCGCCCGCCCGTGCTAACCGCTGCGAATTCCAACGAAGGCGATTAAGACGTCTGCCAACTACGGCTTCAGGAACGCCCTGGGAATCCGCGAGCCTTCGTATTCCGCCTTCGGATCGCGCTCTCTAATTGCCGGCGGAACAGCGCCTTTCCAATAATCGGGCACCGTACCCGTCGGGCGTCGATGCCAGCTGAGGACCAGGGTGCGGCGTTGGTCAGTGAAGTTTTTGCCGGCGGCATGCAGAATGCGCGCGTCCATCAAGGCGAGATCGCCCGCTTTGACCGGAACAAAGGCTTGGTTAGGGTCATCGCGGAACATGACCGGATCGTCATCAGCGACGAAGCGGGCGCCCTGTTCATGCGCCGGTACGAGCTCGTCGTGAATGGGAAAGCGCTTGAGGTGGCTGCCGGGGATCACTTTCAGGCAGCCATTCTCCACTGCCGTGTCGGTCAAATAATAGCTCAGCGACATGAATTCCGGCCACGGCGACATGCTCAGCGGATCGTTCCACCACATCCAATCCTGATGCCAATATAGCGGCGGGCCTCCGGGCTCCTTGGTGAGAATAATCACTTCCGCCGGTCGGTCGCGGTCGGGTCTGAAGTCACCGAAACCCATAGCGTCGAGCGCTTGGTAAGCGGGGGCCCAGGTGAGCAGCTTCTTTATAAGGGCATTGTCTTTGGCGGCGACCTTGATGTGCTGGCCCTGAAAGCGATGCTCCGGCGCTTCTTCATGCGCGGCGATCAGCCCTTCAGTTTCCGCGCGCAGCTCGTCGAGAAAGTCTTGCGGCAGGATGTTTTCAATCAGCGCGTAACCAGCGTGCAGCATGTGTTCACGTTTGGCCAGTGCCACCTCCGCTGTGAGCATGTACCATCTCCTCGCTCGCCTTTCCTCACGCATGATTCATAACCTGTCTGGCGCGTGATTGCAAGTCTGCCGGTGAAGAGGCAGTGATAAACATCGGGATATATTCCCATTAGCGAACATTGCACAGGTTTTTTTCACCACCGAGGACACCGAGGGTATAGAGGACACAGAGATTTTCTGCTTACATAGCGAAGTTATCATGCGGTCCGAATTTACCACCTCGAAACAAAGTCAACAGTGGCTAAATGTACCCTTATTTCGGTAAGGTAATCTTTATACCGTCGACGTTGGCTTAACTATAGAGGTGAAAGGATGCAAGGCAAGGCTGTTGAAGCAATAATGAATCCGGAGTACAAACGGCCTGGCAAGAGTATGCATTTTTACACTCCTAGTTCTTGTCGCACTTTATGAAAACATGTCAGCCGGCTTTATGATTGATGTTTCTGTCGCACATAACGAGTCAGGCAGCAGGTGAAATGTAAGGATGCGAGGAAACGATACGAGGGCAATGTCATGGAGATTAGGGATATGGTACTGGCTCGCGATAATGAGTGCTGCTGCTTTTGCGGAAATTCCAACGAAAAGGAAGGGGTCAGGTTAGACGTTCATCACATAAGACCGCGGCGACAAGGGGGGACTGACACGCTCGATAACCTTATTACCCTGTGCGCACATTGCCATTCTCGAATCTCGCGCCCAAAATTTTATGCTGCCCCGTTGTGGCATGTAATTGGGAATTTGTTCTACGTACAACAAAATTACGGAGAGCCAGTGAATAGGCCTGCAAATAACCTGTTGATGGCGATATGCAGGCAGGACAGTTTGTTTGCCAACGATAAGGGAGAAATAGCCGTCAAGGGAGAAAAGGTTGCCGCTGCAACCAATAATCTTTTGCAAGTAATTGCAAGATTGCGAAACGTCAATGCCTTATCAAGTTGATTATCGAGACAGAATACTCGGTATAGATTTTACCGGGCTGAAATGAGCCGCACATTGAGTATTGCGAAAGTGACGAATGTCCGCCTCTTTCAAAAGTCAGCAGAAGCAAGCTTCGTCACCTGCACACATTTTGAAGCGAAAGGCGACATGACATCAGCGGGCAAGCAACCGCTGGACTAATTAGACAAAGTGAGAGGAGAGAATAACATGACAAACGCGCCATTTCTGATTCGCTACTTTCAGCCGGGCGAGGGACCGCGCCTTGGGGTCCTGCGCGGCGACACCGTGCACGACGTCAGCCATGCTCATGCCTCGCTCGCCGATTTCTTTCGGATATCCTGCGGCGATGTGGCCAGCGCCATCGACGCCCTATCCGCCGCCGCCGCTGCATCTTCGCGTCGCTTCCCCGCGGGCGACCTCGACAACTCGCCGTCCGCCGATGTCCCTCATTGGCTGCCGCCGCTGGACAAGCAGGAGGTCTGGGCAGCCGGCGTCACCTACCTCGACAGCCGCAAAGCGCGCCAGGAAGAATCGGCCGACGGTGGCGATGTCTACGCCCGCGTGTACAGTGCCGAACGCCCGGAGATCTTCTTCAAAGCGTCGTCCAAGAACACAGTCGGCCACCTGGACGCGGCCGGTTTCCGTGCCGATTCGCGCTGGAATGTGCCCGAGCCAGAACTGGCGCTGGTCGTCAATCCAGCGATGGAGATGCTCGGCTTCACCATCGGCAATGACATGAGCAGCCGCGATATCGAAGGCGAAAACCCGCTCTACCTGCCACAGGCCAAAGTCTACACCGCCTCCTGCGCCATCGGTCCCGGCATCCTGCTCGCGCCTTCGGATGAATGGCTGGATACCACGATTCGCCTGGTCATCAGCCGCGCCGATGAAGAAGTATTCAGCGATTCCGTCTCAACCAATCAGATCAAGCGTAGCATCCCGGAGCTGATCGATTATCTCGGGCGCAGCAATAGCTACCCCGGCGGCGTTATGCTGCTGACCGGCACCGCGATCGTGCCCCCGGCCGAATTCACGCTGCAACCCGATGATGTCGTCGTCATTACAATCGATGGCATCGGCAGCCTGCAGAACCGTGTCATCGAGGTCTGAGGCGACTGCGATGACAGGCCGCGTTGAGCTAGCGGAACTTGTCCTGCCGGAGTTTGGATTGCCCTCGATCCAGCCGGCCATCCCTGTGGCGACCTACGAGGCGCGCATTGACGCTGCCCGGAGGCGCGCGGCGGAGGCCGGCTACGACGCGCTGCTCGTCTATGGCGACCGTGAACACGCCGCTAATATGGCTTATCTGACCGGTTATGATCCGCGCTTTGAAGAGGCATTGCTGATTCTGATTCACGGGAAGACGCCCACGCTCTTGTTGGGCAATGAGGGCATGGGCTACAGCGGCGTCTCACCTGTCGAGCTCAACCGCGTGCTCTATCAAAGTTTCAGCCTCCTCGGTCAGCCGCGCGACAAAAGCCCCATGCTGCGAGAGATCCTCATTGCCGCCGGCTTGCGGGCGGGTCAGCGTCTCGGCATCGCCGGCTGGAAGTCCTTCGATGAGCGCGAAGCGAACGATCCCGAGCGCACGCTGGAGATTCCTGCTTTCATCGTCGAGGTCTTGACAGATATCACCGGCGCGCGTGATCGCCTGCTCAACGCGACCGACATCTTCATGCATCCGGCCGATGGCTTGCGCGCCATCAACGATGTTGATCAACTCGCCTATTTTGAATTCGCCGCCACTTACACATCGCAAGCCCTGCGCAATCTGATTTTCGGCGTCGACGCCGGCCTGAGCGAGTTTGACGCCGTCGCCCTGATGGGGCTGACGGGCCTGCCCCAGTCCTGCCATTTGATGTTTTCCAGTGGCGACCGCGCCGCTCTTGGCTTGGCCAGTCCCTCGCTTCGACGGCTGCAGGTCGGCGATCCTGTCTTTCTGGCTTACGGCATCTGGGGCGCGCTGAACGCCCGCGGCGGCTGGCTGGCGCGTGACGCCAATGACCTGCCCGTCAATGTGCGGGATTACATCGAAAGACTGGTCGCGCCCTACTTCCGCGCTATCATCGAGTGGTACGAAGCCATCGGTATCGGCGTGACTGGCGGCGAATTGCAGGCCATCATCGAGTCGCATCTCGGCGATCCCTTCTTCGGCATCGGTCTCAACCCCGGCCATCTGATCCACTTGGACGAATGGCTGCACTCGCCGATCTATGCCGGCTCCGATATCCCGCTGCGCTCTGGCATGGCGATTCAAGTCGATGTCATCCCGGCCACGCACTCGCCCTACCACAGCACCAACATTGAAGACGGCATTGCCTTGGCCGACGAGCCGCTGCGCAAAGCCTTCTGGCGCAAGTACCCGGCCGCCTGGAACCGCATCCAGCAGCGCCGCGCCTTCATGCGCAATACATTGGGCATCCAGCTCAAGCCGGAGGTGCTGCCCTTCTCCAATCTGCCCGCTTACCTGCCGCCTTTCTGGCTCTCGCCTCATCATGCCATGCGCGCCGCAGTATAAACGAGTTCGACACTATGAATAACCACAGAGCGCACAGAGGAAACACAGCAACATCCCGATCGTACTTTCGGTCGATACAAGTGTCGCCCCTACAAGGCTTGTCCGTTACTGGGTCATGCTACCGCGCTTTTTCTACCCCATCCCCCGGCCCCTCCTCGCCATCTCTATGGCGAGCATTCAACTTGCCCCTACAAACTTGGGACGGCCGAGGATTATATCCACGCAGCTCACCACTCCCCGACTGATGAATTTGTGGCGATGACTATCGGGGATGGAAATGGGAATCTCCGTCTCCGCTGCGGTCAAAAGCAAAATTCCCCTCGACATCCCGCCGTGTCGCGCTATAATGCATCGCTCGAACTTAGGGAACGGAAAAGCAAGATCATGCCCGGCAAACGCAAAATCACCGGCACCAAGCCGCTCTTCGGCCACTCGCGCAGCAAAGCCTTCAATACGGTCAAGCGCCAGTTCAAGCCGAACCTGCAGAACAAACGCATCTACGTGCCCGAGCTGGATCGCTGGGTGCGCGTCAAAATCACGGCCAATGAAATAAAGACCATCGACAAGATCGGCTTCATGGAATTCCTCAAACGGCGCAACATCCCGCTGAAGCAGCTGCTCTAATAACTAATTTGTTGGGGGCGGCCTATCAGGTTGCCCGCCACTCATCTCCCAAGCCGGCTCTCTGTGAACCGCCACCACCAAGCCATTCTGCGCCAAATCCAAGCCACTAAACCTGGCCGCGGCAACACCACGCAGCGCCCTGAACACCTGGGCACAACGCGCAAATGGTACGGCCTCAAGAACGCGCAGAGCCGCGCCATCTTGCTCGACTTCATCGCCGCTCACAAAGACCTCAGCTACGAAGACTGGCTGGCGCTGCTCGACGCGCTCTACCATGGCGACTCCTACGAGGAGCGCTGCGCCCCGCGGACGCTCTTCCGCAAGTTCCCGCGCTACCGGCGCCAGCTTCCACTCGCCCAGCTGGATGCCTGGCTCGGCTGCTTGAACGGCTGGGCCGAAGTCGATAGCACCTGCCAGACCGTCTTCAACGATAAGGATCTGTTGGCGGATTGGAGCGGCTGGTCCGCCCTGCTCGAGTCGCTCGCCGGCGACGAGAACGTCAACAAGCGCCGCGCCGCGCTCGTCTTGCTGACGGCGCCCATAACGCAATCGCCAGACAGACGTATCCTCGACCTGTCATTTCAACTGATCGACCGCCTCAAGGGGGAAAAGGACGGGCGCATCACCAAGGCGGTCTCCTGGCTTTTGCGCAAGGGCATCAAGCAGCACCGCGATGCAATTGCCGCTTATCTCGAAGCAGCCGCTCCGGCCCTGCCTACCATCGCCGTTCGCGAAACGCGCCGGAAGCTGGCCACCGGCAAGAAATAACTCAGCCGCGCACCATATCAGCGTAATAGTCTCTAACCAGATAATGCGTATCGCGCGGCGGCCGCGTCATATATTCTGCCTGCGGCGGCACGTCCGGCAGTTTCATCGGACCCGGGATCACATTCTCGTAGGGAATCGCGTCCAGGATGTCGCGGATGACGTTCAGGCGGAGACGCCGTTTGTCGTTGGAGTTGACCTGGCGCCAGCGGCATTCAGGGATATCGGTGTGCTCAATCATGGCATCTTTCGCCCGCGAGTATTCCACCCAGCGGTTGCGCCCCTCGATATCGATCGGGCTGAGTTTCCAGCGGCGCGCGGGGTTGGCGGCCCGCGCCTGAAAGCGGCGCTCCTGCTCGTCATCGTCCACCGAGAGCCAGTACTTGAGCAAGATGATGCCGTCATTGACCAGCAGGCGCTCAAAGTTCGGCGCGTCGCGCAAGAAGTCCCAGTATTCTCGGTCGCTGCAAAAGCCCATCACCCGCTCGACCGTGGCGCGGTTGTACCAGCTGCGATCGAACATCACGATCTCGCCGGCCGCCGGCAAATGCGTGACATAGCGCTGGAAATACCATTGCGTCAGTTCGCGATCGGATGGCTTGCCTAGCGCAACCAGGCGGATATCGCGCGGCTGCAGCGGCGCCATAATACGCTTGATCGTGCCACCCTTGCCCGCCGCATCGCGCCCGTCGAAGGTGATCATGACTCGCATGCCGTTGTGCTTGATCCAATACTGCCATTTCACAAGCTCAAACTGCAGCCGCAGCAACTCTTTTTCATAGTATTTCCTATTGAGCCGCGGCGGCCGGTCAGATTTGGACGCCTTCTTTTTTGACATAGGAAGCTCCAGAAACCCGTGCGCTACCGGTGCGTCTAATAGCTTAACAAATTTTCTATTGGATGGTCAGAATCTGGCGACTGGGTAGTGTATCCATTTCGATTGAAATTCAAATGAACCGATATGAACTGTCACAAAGCGCAGAAAATTATCGCTGAGGCCTCTGTGTTCTCTGTGTTGCCTCCGTATCCTCTGTGGTGAAATATGTGTGGTTCTCGACATAGGGCGATTCCCAACAAATTCATCACTCCTTTTATATTTCCACCGACTTCGATACACTACCGGCGACTGTCGCGCGCCGATTGAGGCGGCTGCGCTTTCGCTCTTTCCAGCAGGTTACCGAGCCAATGTTTTGTACTATAATCCACTGGTATCGAATCGACGGATATCGCAATAGCCTATGGCGCTTCCAGAAAGCGTGTTTCATTCCAACGCGCTTGTGGGCCGAGCCAAGCCGAATTTCTTCATCGTAGGCGCGCCAAAATGCGGCACGACCTCTCTGCATGAGTACCTGCAGCGCCATCCCGATGTCTTCATGCCCTTTTTCAAGGAGCCCCATTTTTTCGGCGCCGACCTGGAGGGCTCGCGCTTCCGTCAATTCCGCAACAAGCCGGAGCGCTATCTGAAGCTCTTTCGCGATGCTCGCGGCGAAAAGCGCATAGGCGAGTCATCGCCCTGGTATCTGGCCAGCCAACGCGCGGCGGCAGAAATCCAAGCCTACGATCCCGCCGCCAAGATCATCATCATGCTGCGAAACCCCATCGATATGATGTATTCGATGTGGTCGCAATTTCGCTACAGCGGCAATGAACAGATAGGCACATTCGAGGAGGCTTTGACGGCCGAGGCTGATCGGCGGGCTGGCAGGCGCATTCGACGCGCCGCCCATTGCATCACCGGTTTGTACTATCGGGAAATGGCGCGCTTCGCAGAGCAAGTGCCGCGCTATTTCGAGCGCTTCGGATCTGAAAACGTATTGGTCATCATCTTTGATGATTTCCGCTCCGATACGCCCGCTGCATTCCGCGCTGTTCTCAACTTTCTTGAATTGGACCCATATCACGAGATGACCTTCGATATTCGCAATCCTAATAAAGAAGTCCGCTTGGAATGGCTGCAAAAGCTCATTGTCGACAGCGGCTTTTCCTTAATGCTGCTGAAAGATCGGCTGACGTACCTGGCAACGACGAGTTCTCTCGTGCCATTCTCATATCGGACGCGGGCGGTCAAGGGCGTGATCGCTGTCTATACCAAATACGAAAGGCGTTCTCCCTTGACGGCGGAATTGCGCAGGCGCCTGGCAGGCGAGCTGGAAGGCGAGATCGATGCGCTGAGCGCCCTGCTGGATCGCGATCTGTCACATTGGTACCGCGTTGATTGAGCGCCACATGACCGACCCGACCGAAAGAAACAACGGATCGACAGGCGCGGCCAATTCACGCCGTCAGCTACTGGTCCGTGTTGCCAGCATAACGATCACGGTCGTCCTCCTGGCCGATCTGGTCGGACGTGTGACCTGGGCCGAGTTCGATCAATTGCTAGCGCGCATCGCCGTGTCGAGTTGGATTGGCGCGCTGCTGGCGTACCTGGCGCTGAACCTGTTCCGAGCGCTGCGATTCCGCATCCTGCTGGACAAGCGTGACTCACCTTGGCGCATCTTGATACCCATCACGCTCTATCACAATTTTCTGGTGCGGGCGCTACCATTTAAGCTGGGCGAGCTGTCATATATCGTCTTGCTGCGTTCCCGGCTGAATTATTCGATGGAAGAAGGCTTGAGCAGCCTCTTCGGCGCGCGTGTACTGGAGCTTCTCATCATTGTTATGGTCTTCGCCTCGAGCATTCCGGCGAGCGCTGAAGAACTGGCGGCACACCGCGATGAGCTATTGCTCGCGATCGCCGTCACATTCGCGCTCAGCATAATCGGGCTCTATTTCGGCGGCAGCGTTATCAGAGCCTTTCAAAAGGCCGCGCAGCCGATTTTGAATGTCGCTGAGGGCGGGCGCCCGGGATTCGCTACTGGCGCAAACAATCGCCTGCGGCATCTCGCAGAAGAAATGGACCGCATACGGCAGCCACGCCTATTCCTGACGGCGCTCTTTACCACCTGCTTCACGTACACGTCGTCCTTCCTGACAAATTATATTCTGCTGCGCGCTTTGGGCGTCGATGTGGCTTTGCCGGCCTTCATCGCTATAATCAGCCTCGGCATGTTCGCTTCCGCTTTCCCCTTTACTATCAGCGGATTCGGCGTTGTAGAACTGGCCTGGCGTTTCGGCTTGATGCAATTTGCCGGAATGCCCGATGCCGATGCCACAGCCGCCGGCTTTCTTTTGCATGGCTTTCAGATCTTTGCCGCGGCCCTTTACGGTTTTCTTGGTTATTTGCTAATCCACATTAGCGCGCCGCTGCCAAAGACAGGCGAGTAAAACTACGACCTGTGACAGAATCTTTTAACGAAGGATATTGCCATGCCCTACCCCCTCGATCCCAACAAGATGTATTACATGCCAACGCATTTCGGTCCGCGCACCGGTCCCAGACAAGGTCCAGATGGTCGCAAATTCGAGTGCATCGACAACCCTTACGGAACCGCCTACAGCGTCAGCTTCCTCACCAATGCGCAGCAGTTGGAAGCTTTTCTGCCACCTGGCTTTTCCCTCGACGGAGAACCGGTGGTCACTGTCTTTACTAACCACATGACGGAGATCGAATGGCTGGCGGGCCGCGGATATAACGTCCTGGGCGTCACTTTTCCCGTGAGATTCGCTGGCGAGCGGGACCAGGCGCGCGGCAGCTTTCTGACAGTGCTGTGGGAGAATCTGACCGATCCTATTCTCACCGGCCGCGAAGAGATCGGCTTCTCGAAGATCTATTGCGAGCTGCCCCCGCCAACTCACTTGCGCGGCCACTATCACCTCATCGCCAGCTGGCTGGGCTTCAAGTTCCTAGATATCCACATAAGCGATTTGCGAGAACTATCGTGTGAGGAAATACAAACGCAGCAAGCTAGCTCGACAAGCGACGGCACCTTGCACTACAAATATATGCCGCGCACCGGCGAGTGGGGAACGGCGGATGTCGCTTACCCCGTATTGACGCCGGCGGGCAACTCCAACCAGCGCATTCTCGAGCAGCAAATGGGCTCGGGGAACATCCAATTTCATCGAGCGCGCTGGGAAGACATGCCCACGCAATACAATATTGTCAACGCCTTTGCCGATCTGGAAATCCTGGAGTATCGGGGCGCGAGCTTGACGAAGACTGTCGGCGGCAAAGACATCAGCGACCAGCGCATCTTGCGCTAAGGACGATACTATTGACCAAAAATCCTGCGCTGAGCGACTAGCAGGAGGGAAAGATGTACAACTTGAGTGGAAAAATCGCGCTGGTGACTGGCGCGGCTGGTGCGGCCGGTTTGGGTCGCGCAATTGCCTTGCGCTTGGCGCAGGAAGGCGCGGATCTTGTCGTCAATGACCTGAGTGAAGAGGTGGGCTTTCGCTCCGGCTTGCCCGATGTCGTCCGTGAGATTGAAGCCTTAGGTCGACGCGGGCTAGCGGTTTACGCCGATGTGGCCAACTCACTGCAAGTTGAAACTATGGTAGAGCGGGCGCTGGATCATTTCGGCAGAATCGACATTCTTGTCAACAACGCCGGCGCGCCAGCTGGTCAGGACCGCGTACCGGTTGTGGAGCTAGAAGAAGACGCCTTCGACCTCGTGCAGCGCGTCAACGTAAAAGGCACATTTCTCTGCTGTCGCGCGGTGGCGCGCCATATGCTCCAACGCGGCGATGGTGGCACAATCATCAACATATCGTCAACTTCGGGCAAGTACGGCGTCGCCCGTTTCGCCGCATACTGCGCCTCGAAGTTCGCCGTGCGCGGATTCACGCAAGCGCTGGCGCAAGAGCTCGCGCCGCAGCAGATCACCGTATATGCCATCTGCCCGGGTCTAGTCGCCACCGAGCGCATCGACGATATGGCCTCCGTCCTCGCTCCGCCAGGCGTAGACCCATCCCATCATCGCGAGCAGATGATCGCCACTTCAATCAACAGCGTGCCACTAGGACGCATGACTGAACAAGATGACATTGCCAAGGTAGCGGCTTTCCTAGCGTCCGACCAATCGGATTTCATGACGGGCGCGTCACTGACGGTGGATGGCGGTTATCACATGGATTAGGCTATCGATTAGAGAATCACGAAAGGAAACGAGTGGGAAAGGAACGGCTGCAGGACAAGGTCGCGCTCGTCGTTGGCGCCGGTTCGCGCGGTGAACCGGCTGGCACCGGCTACGCCACGGCAAAGCTCTTCGCTCAACATGGCGCATCTGTCGTATTAGTGGACAACAATCGCGAGCGCGCTGAAGCAACCGAGCAAGAGATCCTCGAAGACGGCGGCACCGCTTCTATCTTCGAAGCGGATGTCACCAGCGAAGAGGACTGTGAAGCCATGGTGGCGACTTGCAGTGAGCGCTATGGCGGGTTGCATATCCTCTTCAACAATGTCGCGACGAGTGGCTCCGGCAAAGTCACAGATGTCAGCGCGGAGGAACTGGATGCGGCTTTCGCCATCAACCTGAGAAGTATGATGCTAACCTGCAAATATGCCATACCGCTGATGAAAGCCAGCGGCGGCGGATCCATCATCAATGTTTCATCGATCGATGGCTTGCGCACCGGCATGCACCCTAATGTGCCCTACGCCGTGACCAAAGCCGGGGCGGTGCAGCTCGCCCGGGTTATTGCGGTCCACCACGGACGCGACAACATCCGCGCCAACTGTATCGCTCCCGGACACATTTATGCGCCATTTGCGACTCATATCTCCGAAGAAAAACGAAGGCTGCGCAAAAATGTAGCGCCGCTGGGCAGCGAAGGAAATGCCTGGGATATCGCCTGGGCGGCTGTCTTTCTGGCAAGCGATGAGGCGCGCTGGATATCCGGTGTTGTCTTGCCCGTTGATGGGGGCCTGCTAGCGGCCACTCCTTTAGCTGTCTACGACAATCTTACTTAAGAGCGCCCCCCCACCTGCCGCCTTGACAACTGCGCGAAAACAATCTCTATATACAGCTATAACAGAACATACATTCTAAGTTTGTGCCACGCTCTCATCTGGAGCGCAGCTCACGAATTCCGACGAGAACTTCTTGCAACCTGGACAAAACGCGTGTATACTGTATAAATATAAGGAGTGCAACAAAAAACGAGCTGGAAGCTCGCTTTGGATCGATTTCCCTGCGCCAGAAGGGAAGTCAAGATCGTTACAATCTTGTCCTCATTTTAGCACAGATGTACCGAACTGTCACGCGAGATTTGACTGCAATTTAGCCAGTTTTTCAGGTAAAATCGTCGCTCATTATGCAGCTCTTTCCTGGTAGCTGGAACCGAAAAAGAAGGGACATCCACCCCTTCTCCAAATTCAAGTCAGACCTGTTGCGCTCTTAAAACGATCGGCTACTGTATGCTAAGTAGCCGATCCATTATAAGCCCGCATCTGCCCGCAATGTGGAGCAGCTTGTTTTGTATTCATGCAAGGTCTACGCCAAGACTTGACTAACATTGAAAGAAAGTAGCGGCGAAAAAGGATGAGAAAAACAGACAACTCTTTGCAAAAGCAGTTGCGAAAGCGCGCGAAGAATTTAGCGCAGGCCGGCTACTCGCCGATTCCGGTCCACGGCAATAGCTCGCCGGCGGAACCAAAGAAGCCCGCTGTCAACTGGCGTATATATCAGAATCGAATCGCATCAGCAGCGGAAATTAAGCGGGGATTCAAGGAGAAAGTGACGGCATTAGGCATTGTCTGCGGCCGGGTATCAAAGCTGATGGTGATCGATTTCGACGATGTGCTGCGCTATCAACGCTTTTGTCGTCATCTTCCACAGTACAGCGAAACCTACACGGTGAAGACCAAGCGTGGCTTTCATTTGTATTTTCGCACAGGGGAGAAGGTACCAAGTCATCAGTTTGATGGTGGCGACATCAAGGCCGAGCGATCGTATATTATTGCGCCTCCATCGCGGATCGGAACCTTCGTCTATCGCTGCGTAAAGGATGTAATCGAGTGTGAACTAACAAAGACCGATGTGAACCAGTTACTCAAATACTTTCATGTAAACGCATTGACGCATGCTCCGGCAGGCAAGCGGATAAGAGAAACAAAGGACCTGAACCTCAAGCGTCTATACCGCCGGCTTGCGCCACGCATAGGTCGAAATAATGCACTATACCGCGTCGCAGCCATTGCAAGGGAATCCGGCATCGCTAAAGCGGATACCGAAAATCAATTGATCAAGTTACATGCTGAGACGCCAAGTCACCCTGGCCACAGATACGAAACAGCCAGTGAGCGATGGCAAGAGGGCTTGCGCACAATTGAAAGTGCTTATGGAAATAGCGGACTACCGAATAAGGGAAGAGATGGCCTGCCAAATTCTGTGCGCGAGCGATTACTGAAGGCACAACGTTCGACCATTGTCGCTCGCCTATTGGACATCTTCGCTTTAGCGGGCTGGGAAACCGACGCGTACTTCACTTTGAAAGAGGCTGTGAACTTAGGCAAAGAGTTCAGTTTGAATAGAAAGAGCATCCTGCAAGCTTTGACCGGCGACCTCAGCATCTACGATGGGCGGCATATCATCAGTAGAAGATATGTAGAATACTTGGACATTAAGGGACTTAATTCGCGGAAGCGTGGGAGACCGGTGGAGCTGGCCTTTCAGGTGCCGTCGATTGCGAGACTGATGAGTGTGTTGAATGTCGGACGGTCTCCCAGTGATCGTCTGCGCATCGAGGATGTAAGATCGGCAAAGTTGTATCGAATGGCGGTGCACCGCGAATATATTCACAGGCTATCGCCGAGGTCGTCGTTGTCGATTTTGGCTGGACGCGTTGGCGTGAATGAGCGGACGATACGCAGGTACAACCGGGCGCTGGGCGTAACGCTGACGGCCTGTGTGGGCCGCCTGAAACTGACTCGAGAGGCTTTGGCGAGCTTGCCAAAACGTGGCTGGCGCGCCGGGAAGAACACGACGAGTGGATTCTGGCTGGAGACGGCAGATGGATCGCGCTTGCCGGCCTGGCGGCACGTTGGTGCAAGGCTCCTGCGTGCGGGCGACGGCAGCGCGAATATCTGCGTGAGGCACGCTTCGGTGTTTAGTTTGGGCGTGGAGCTCAGGCCCGCATTTCAGTTTGAGAATGTGTCAGTACGGCAATTTGCCCGCCTGCTCGTATTGCGGGGCGAAGCGGCGAACGATGGCGGGCTGATTGGGCGATTGGGCAATGCCTTGGACGCGGCCCGTGGGCGCGCTGCGGCGCTGCGATACGAAAGAGTTCAGCTGTTCTTCGACAGCGTGGAGAGGCGAATAGCGGATGATAAGGTGGCGGAGACGATCAGCGGCTATTTATTCGCGCGTGACGATAGCGGCGCGGAAGTGCGACGGCCCGCGCGAAGGGGGATAGCGTACCGGATGCTAAAGGAGTACGGCAACGGGAATGTTTACCTGGCGCTGCGCAGTTCGTACAAGGATGTGGTGGTGTCACTGGCGCGTCATGCGTTGCAAGCGGGCGATGCGGAGCAGGGATTGGACCTGTTGGCGCGTACCTTGGCTTAACTTGGCAGGGCTAAGTGATGCGCTAGCGCGGACGCGGGCAGCGGGTCGACCGATACCGTTACTCGTGTAACGGTTGAGGCACAGTGCGAGAAAGCGCATCTTCGGATGTGCTTTTAATTTTGGCTATTGTTGAAGATGCGCTGTCGGGGAGTCAGCTATCAGATTCGTCGATGTCCGCCATGAGGCGCAAGAGCTGCCGGATTTCAGCTTCAATGAGCTTGCGGATCTTTGGCCGGTTGTTGAAGTCGACGGAATTGATCTCCTTGCGGAGTTTGTTGCGCCACTGCGTGGCATCGGCGGCGAGACGCGCGATCGTGTCCTTCTTGCGCTTGCCTCTGGATACCGTTACACGTGTAACGGTATCGAGGGCAGCTCGCATCTTGCGGAGTTCGCCTTCACTCAAGTCTTCGTCGTCCCCCTTGCGCCACAGTTCACCGGGCAGACGCAAGAGCGCCCGATACTGACGGAGCTGGCCCGCATCTGAGAACCCCATGGCATTAAGGAGTCGCTCGCCTTGGCCCCGGGGAATGCGCCAGGCCGAGCCGTCAGCGACTTGCGCGTAAAAGGCTTGTTCGTTGTCGCAGGCGTCGAGCTTGCTGAAATGCTGCCAGCCGTGCAGGTCCATCAAGAGAAGCGACAGTTGTCGTGCCCGGCTGATCGCGTTGAGGTTGTCGCGCGCGTTGTTTTCGCTCGCTTGACGCCAGACATCGACCTGAGTCACGATGCGAGCTGGAATGCGGGACCAATTGACGACATTGCCATCGGGCCGCTTATCGCCGTCGCCGAACTTCCAATAGAGGATGTGATAAGCGAGCCAGCGCCGTTCGCCCGTTTCGATCTCGTAATAATTGTCGTGTTGCACAAGGCTGATGGGATTGGACAAGCCGTCGCGACGGATGCTGGCGGCCAGGTCGATCAGTTTCATCAACGCGAGTTCTTTGCTCGAAGCCATTTGACCGGCAGGCGTGGCCTCCCCATCCTGGCTCTCGGCGCGTTCGCCGCGGTCGGTCGCCGTGCCCAACAGGAAGTTGAGGATATCGTAATCCTTCTGCCCTTTTTCGAGCTGTACTTCGATGATCCAGCGCTCGAAAATGTCTACGATGTTTTTGGGATGAAGAGCGAAGATATCGGTGAGATCATGGGGAATGCTGTAGCGCGGCTGGATGGAATTCGGATGAATCTCATGGATGCTGACCGCTTCAATCGGCTGAAACTCGCTGTCGGCCGCGGCGATCTCCAGCGCCAATTCCCCCAAGCCAAAGCCGATGGCGTCGGCGGTTTTTGGGTCGAGCGTGTTGGGATTGGCAAAGAGCAGATTTTCTTCGTCCTGTATTTTCCGCCGGCGTTCACGACTGCTCATACATCCGCTCCTCCAACTGCTCAATCAGGTGCCAGGCATCTTCGGCGGTGCTGCTGCCGGGCGCCAGTGAGAAGACTGTGCGGCGCGCGCTCGCCACTTCCGTCCAGATGGTGCGCACCGGAAGCGGCTTCCACACCAGGCTGCCGAAAGTGTCTTGCAAGCGGCGCAGGTTGTCCTGATGTTCGAGAGTCCGCCCGCGGTACATGGTCGGCACCACCCCAAGGACTTTGATATCGTTCAAATTATATTGCTGCCGAATTGGGCTGAACTGGTCTTTGTGTGTCAAGCTTTCACGCAGACCATCGAAGCTCCAAGCCTCGCATTTTGTCGGATATATGATCCCGTCCGTCGCCATGTAAATTGAAGAATGCAGCAGGGACGGGGTCGGCGAAGTATCAAAAAATACAAAATCTATCGCATTGCGTAATTGATTAAATCGCTTCAAAACGGTGAAGGCATCGGATATATTTCCGGCGATGCTGCGCGTCTCTATATTAGATGGCACGACCAGCAACTGCCCGTCCGTATTGTTGGCCTCGTCCGGCACGTTAAAGCGCTCCGGCGGCACCGGGCGCAGCACCTTCTGAAAGGGGGCGTTGCGGACGATGAGATCGTAAAAGCCGGGTTCCTTCAACAAGCCGAAGGCGATGGTGGCGTGCCCCTGGGGATCAGCGTCGACCAGGATGACCCGTTTACCCCGGATGGCTAAACCGGCGGCAAGGTGAGTGGCGAGGGTCGTTTTGCCTACTCCACCTTTTTCGTTCAGGAGCGTGATGATTTTCATGACGATTCACCTATTCTCGCGCGTAGGCTCTAGCGACGGAATAAACGTAGCCGGTTACACCGTTATTAAATGTGACGATGCTGCGACGGAAAACGCCTTCATCCACCAATGCGTCCATCATGGTGATGAGGTGCGGTGTCTTCTTCCGATTGAGCCGGTTGACGATCTCGGTACGCGTAAGAGGTCGCTCGCTGCGCGCGACGATGTCGATCATCAACTGCCGGGTTTCGGAGCGAGGACGGTGGTCTTGGGACATAAGCGAATCGTCTCCGCCATTGGACAGTATAGATACAATATAACTATAGCGCGTTTCCCTGAATCGCGCAAGGGTGAAGGCGCAAACTGGTAGAATCTGGTACATTACGCAAGATCACGAGCGCAGCGATAGTAACCTGCACGGCGCCGGTCTTGGAAACAGTGGCATAGAACAAATATGCTAATAAGCATTGCGTCTGGTCGTTGCTCAGCCGGAGAATATCGCAGTCAGCGCTGAGTCGCCATATAATCGTGGCAGGTTTCAGTTGTGTTAGGATGAAATACCCTGGCCGATAACGCGTCGAGTCCACTCACCGCTGCGCAGTCCGAGCTTGCGCGGGCGCCGCTCAAACGCAAAATCTGGCTCGAGGGCATCGCCGGCAGCGGCAAGACGAGTGTCGGCGTTGCGCGAGTCTTGCATTTGCTGGAGCGCGGGGCGCCGGCTGAATCGATCTTGATATTTGTGCCGCAGCGTTCATTGGCGCAGCCTTATATCACGGCCTTGCGCGGCTGGACGGCACATCGAGGCGGGCAAGTCTCGGTGCAGACTATCGGCAGCTTGTCTCTGCAGATGGTGGAGGCTTTCTGGTTCCTCATCGCTGGCGATGCCGGCTTCAAGCACCCGCGCGATCTGCCGAACTTTCTCAGCCTGGAACTGGTGCAGTATTTCATGACGCGCGCCATCGAGCCGCTGGTTGATGAACGGGATTACTTCAACAGTGTGCGGATTGACCGACCGCGGCTTTACAGTCAGATAGTCGACAATATGAATAAGGCGGCGCTGGTCGGCTTTCCCATCAGCGAGATCGGTTCTCGCCTGAAAACGGCGCTGGCGAGCGGGGTGGAGCAGGCGCATATCTTCGATGACGCGCAGACCTGTGCCCTGGCTTTTCGCAAATATTGCCTAGAGCATAATTTGCTGGATTTCTCATTGCAGCTGGAGGTCTTTCGCGACCATGTCTGGGCGGCGCCACCGGCGCAGGGATATCTGCGCGGGCGCTGCAAGCATCTCATTGTCGACGGCGCTGAAGAAGATAATCCGGCATCTCATGGTTTCCTGAGTGATCTGCTGGAGAGCTGCGAATCGGCGCTGATCATCTACGACCGTGACGCCGGCTTTCGCCGTTTTCTGGGCGCGGATCCCAATAACGCGCGCCGCTTGCGCGACCGCTGCGATGTGAAAACGACGCTTGACGAGACCTTTGTGATGGGGGAGGCGGTGGCGGAGCTGGGCGCGCAGTTGGCGGCGCAGTTGGGCATCTCCGTCACAGCGGAGCGCGATGCCGATCCGCGACCGGCATTGATTACGGAGGCGCACCGCTATCATCCGGAAATGGTGGACTGGGTGGCGCGGCAGGTTGACATGCTTGTGCGCCAACGGGATGTCTTGCCGAATGATATCGTGATACTGGCGCCATTCATGTCCGACGCGCTCCGCTTCGGCTTGGCGGATGGCTTGGCGCAACGCGGGATTTCTGTGCGGTCGCATCGGCCCTCGCGGGCGCTGCGCGATGAGCCGGCCGCCCGAACCTTGCTTACCCTGGCGCGGCTGGCGCATCCGCACTGGGACCTGCCGCCGGCCGATTTCGATATCGTCTTCGCCTTGATGGCGGCGATCAAGGACCTTGATCTGGTGCGCGCCAAACTGTTGACGGAGATGCTGCATCGGAATGGTCGGCTGCTGCCCTTTGCCGAGGTGCGCTCGACCGCCATGCAAGGGCGCATCACTTTTGATCTGGGCGAGCGTTATGACCGGCTGGCGGCCTGGATAAACCGCTACATTGATGAGGCCCGGAACGATGCCATCGATATCTTCTTCCGGCGGCTGTTTGGCGGGTTGCTGTCGCGCGCTGGCTTCGGCTTTCACGATGATGTCGATGCCGGCAATATCAGCATGAATCTTGTCGATTCCGCCCGCGGCTTCCGCTGGTCGCTCGACTTCATGAGCCGCTATGACGTCGATATCGATCTGGGGCTGGATTATGTGAAAATGGTGGATCGCGGCATTATCGCCAACTTTTATCTGCGGGATTGGATCGCGGATGCGGAAGAGGCTGTCTTGATCGCGCCGGCTTATACATTCCTGCTGAACAACCGGCCGGTGGATTATCAGTTCTGGCTCAACATCGGCAGTGAGGGCTGGTCGCGCCGGTTGTATCAGCCCTTGACCCACCCCTACGTATTGAGCCGTGGCTGGCCGCCCGGCGCGCTATGGACCGAGGATGAGGAGCAGCATTTGAGTCGCGAGTCGCTTGGGCGGCTTCTGCTGGCATTGACGCGCCGTTGCCGCAAAGCGATATACCTGGGTTACAGCGAGCTCAGCGAAAGCGGCTACGAGCAGCGCGGGCTGCTCCTGGAGACGATACAGAGCCTGCTGCGGCGGCTCGCGCAGGACGGGCAACATGTTTAAGCCGCGGCCCAAACAGGCGGAAGTGCTGGCCTATCGGCGCGGTTATATGGGTGTGGCGGCCGTGCCAGGCAGCGGCAAAACAGCGACGCTCTCGTACCTGGCGGCGCAATTGCTGGCGGAGACGGACCTGGCTGACGGACAGGAAATCCTGATCGTCACTTACGCTAATTCGGGAGTTGCAAATTTCGCGCGGCAAATCAAAGAATACGTCAAGGGGGACGGCCTGCTGCCCGGCTACGGCTATCGCGTGCGCACCTTGCACGGCCTGGCGAACGATATCGTCCGCGGCAAGCCCACCGCCGCAGGTCTCGACGATCAGTTCACCATCGTCGACGAACGTGAGAGCAACGCGATCCTGGCCGAGGCCGTTGATGCCTGGATCCGTCGTTATCCGGAAGCGCCCGCTGCCTACCTGGCGCCTGAGCATGTGGAGAAGGGACACTACCGAACGCAGAAGTGGGCGGAGCTCTTGACCGAGACGGCGCGCAGCTTCATCAAGCAGGCGAAGGACGATCTGCTGACGCCGCTCGATGTCGGCAGAATGCTCGACGCTTACCCGGGCGAACTGCTGCTGGCGGAGATTTGCGCTGAAATCTATGACGATTACGATCGCGCGCTGGCCTATCGCGGAGCGGTCGATTTTCAAGACTTGATCCGCCTGGCGCTGAAGGTGCTGCGGGAAGAGCCGGCCTATCTGGCTTCGATGCGGCGCAAGTGGGTCTACATTCTGGAAGATGAAGCGCAGGATAGTTCGTGGCTGCAAGAAGACATCTTGCGAACGCTGGCGGGGGAGGGCGGCAACTGGGTGCGCGTCGGCGACCCCAATCAAGCGATCTACGAGACCTTCACCACCGCCGACCCCAAGTATCTGCGCGAATTCATCGCGTCGGCTGGGGTCGTAGATCGCGAGCTGCCCAACTCCGGGCGCAGCACGCGCAGCATTCAGAAGTTGGCGAATTACCTGATCACCTGGTCGCTTGCGCATCCCCACCAGACGATCCGCGACCGCATGCCACTGAGCAAACCCTATATTCAGCCGACGCCGCCGGGTGATCCACAGCCCAACCCGGTGGACAATCCGGACGTGGTGGTCTTGTTCGCGGAAGCTTACAGCGCGACCAAAGAAGCCATGATCGTGACGGAATCCTGTAAGCGCTGGCTGGCGGCGAACCCAGAGGGGACGGCGGCGATACTGGTGGCGCGCAACACACGCGGCGCGGAGATCGTCAAATTTCTGCGTCAGTCGGCTGTGCCTTATGTCGAGAATCTCAACAGCACCTCATCGACGCGCGCGGTGGTCGGCGCCCTTTCGCGCGTGCTTGGCTATTTGGCCGACCCCAAAAGCGCGGGAAAGCTGGCGGAGGTGTATCGTGTCTGGCGGCGTGATGATCGTGATGATGCGGCGGCGGTCGCCGAGATCAAGGGAACAACTGACGCGCTGAGGCGAATCAAGAAAGTGGAAGACCTGGTCGCACCTCGTCTGAGCGACTGGCTCGAAGACATCGCTGAAGAAGGTGATGGAGCGCAATACGATGGTCTGCAAATTTTTCGCGAGCGAGTTGGCGCCTGGCTGCGCGCCGCCGAGATGCCCATTGATCAACTGATATTGACGATCGCCGGCGACATATTTCGTGATGTGAGCGAGATCGCGACGGCGCACATGGTCGCGCTTTATCTGGCGCGCCTGGCTGACACCCACCCGCTGATGCGCCCCCCGGAATTCGCCGCCGAGCTATACGATATCGCCAGCAACAAACGCCGCTTCACTGGCTTGAGCGATGACGAAGGGCAATTCGACCCCGACGCACACAAGGGCAAAGTAATCGTGACCACGCTGCATAAGGCCAAGGGACTGGAATGGGATCGCGTCTATATGATCTCGATCAACAACTACGACTTTCCCTCTGCCGAAGCCAACGACAGCTTCATCGGCGAGAAGTGGTACATCCGTGATGATCTCAATCTGTCGGCCGAAGTGCTGGCGCAGTTGACGGCGCTGCAAGAGGGGGGCAGCTACAAGGAAGGCTTAGCCAGCCTGAACGCGCGCATCGACTACGCCGCCGAACGCTTGCGCCTGCTCTATGTCGGCATCACCCGGGCGCGCAAAGCCTTGACCATCACCTGGAATACGGGCCGAGGCGAGGCGACTGAAGCGACCCCGTTGCTGGCTCTGCGCACCTTCTGGGAAGGCGAGCAAATGAAGGAGGCGGATCGTGAGCCTCAGCGCTGATTTCGCCTTCACGCAGGGAAGCCTGCAAGATTATGTCGATTGCCCCCGCCGCTTTGAGCTGCGCTTCATCAAACGAATGCGCTACCCGGCGCTGGAAGTGCAGGAGCCGCTGCAATTCGAGAAGCGGATGCGACAGGGCGCGCGCTTTCACAAACTCGTGCAGCAGCATCTGCTCGGCGTGCCGGCTGAGGCGCTGTCGGCGTCGCTGGCCGATGATGAGGAATTAGCGCGTTGGTGGGCGAACTACTTGGCGCGCGGCTTGACCGATCTGCCGGCGCAGCGTCACAGCGAGATCACGTTGCAGACGCAGCTGGCTGGTCGCCGGCTGGTGGCGAAATATGATTTGCTGGCGCTGGCGCCGGGCGGGCAGGCGGTCATCGTCGATTGGAAGACGGGAGCGCGCCTGCCATCGCAAGCATACCTGCGCGGGCGGATGCAGACGATCGTCTATCGTTATGTGTTGGCGCAAGCGGGCGCTCACCTGTACGCCGGCGAGGGTATTCCGCCGGAGCGGATCCGCATGGATTATGTCTACGTGGCGCAAGGCGGGGAGCGCGTGAGCTTCGAATACTCGGCGGCGGAGATGAGCGAGGACGAAACGCTGCTGTCGGAGATGGTCGCGGCGATTGACCGAGCCGAAGCCTTTCCGCTGACCGATGAAGAGAGGCGCTGCCGCTTCTGCAGTTACCGCTCGCTCTGTGATCGGGGTGAGGCAGGGCGGCTGGAAGATTTCGACGTTGACGAATATGAAGACGACGAGGAAGAAGCCTTCACGCTGGACTTTGATCAGATCGCCGAGATTGAGTTTTAGGAGGAGAGGACAGAGCATGAAAATCGATCGCATCCGCAGCCTGCACGTCAGCGCCGAGTGGGATTACCACGAACCGCTCGGCGAAGCCCATCTCTCGCGGCCGGAGAGCATCTATCCCGAGCTTGAAGCGCGCGTACCGAGCTGGCCTGTGCCTGATAAGTCGAGCGGACCGCCTTACGCCCTGGAGGCGCACTTTCTGCTCATCGACACCGATGAAGGCGCGACTGGCATCTGCGGGCCGGTCAGTGATGAAGATATCGCCATCATCAATCGCTATTTCGTCGACATCCTCATCGGCGAAGATCCGCAGGCCATTGAGCGCATCTGGGACAAGATGTACCGCCGTTCGATCCACGGCCGCAAAGGAACGCCGATGATGGCGCAGAGCAAGGTCGATCTGGCACTCTGGGACCTAAAGGGCAAGCTCTTGGATGCGCCGGTCCATCAGTTGCTCGGCGGACCCAGCCGCAGCAGAATACGGGCATACGCGTCGATGCTGGGTTACTCGGTCGAGCCGAACAAGGTGGTCGAGCGGACGCGGCACTTCCTGGCGCAGGGTTATACCGCCTTCAAGTGGTTCCTGCCCTGCGCGCCCAAAGATGGCGAGCCCGGCATTCGGGTGAATCTGGCGGTTATCCGCGCCGCGCGAGAAGCGGCCGGCCCCGATGTCGATCTGATGTTCGATGCCTGGAGCAGCTGGAATGTGCCCTACACGCTGCGCATGGTCGAGCTATCGCGCGAGTACCGCCCATATTGGTTCGAAGAGCCGGTGCTGGCCGATTTGATCCCGCAATATGCCGAGCTGCGAAAAGCGGTCAGTGGCGTCTTCATCAGCGGCGGCGAGCATGAGTATACGCGCTGGGGCATCAAAGCGCTGCTGGATGCGCGCGCGGTGGATGTCTTGCAAGCCGATGTGACCTGGGCCGGCGGTTTGAGCGAGATGACAAAGATTTGCGCCTTGGCCTCGGCCTACGACATCCCGGTGATCCCGCATCACGGCGGCTGGCCCTCCACCCATTTGATCGCCTCGCAGAGCTTGACCACCTGCCCAATGCAGGAGTGGCTCATTCAGCACGGCCGCATGCCCAACGTCTTCTACAAGCACAAGCTGAATCCGGTCGGCGGGCATATCGATGTGCCGAATGCACCCGGCCTGAACATGGACCTGGCGGAAGAAGGCGTAACCATGCTCGAGGAGCGGACGCTGACGGGCTGATGGGGAGACAGGGGCATCCGCGAAGGGAATGGCGGGAACCGGCGCCGGTAGAGGTGCCAAAGCCGCTCGCTGACCTCGCCGGTGGGCATACGTTGGTCGGGCAGTACTTGGTGCGAAAAGGCATCACATCCGTCTCTGCGGCCGAGCGCTTCCTCTCGCCCGAGAAGTACAGGCCCGCAGCGCCCGGCGAATTGCCTGATATTGACCGCGCCGTTGAGCGGCTGGAAGGCGCGCTCCGGGACCAAGAGCGTATCCTGATTTGGGGCGACTTTGATGTTGATGGCCAGACATCGACCGCGCTGCTCTATTCGGCGCTGAAGCGGCGCGGCGCGCGCGTGAGCTACCATGTGCCGAATCGCTTCAGTGAAGGGCATGGCATTCACCTGCCCACCTTGAAGGGACAGCTCGATGGCGGCGTCGACTTGATCCTGACCTGCGACACCGGCATCAGCGCCCACGACGCCATCGACTATGCCGCGAGCCGCGGCGTCGATACGATCATCACCGATCATCATGCGCTGCCTGAGAAGCTGCCGCCTGCTGCTGCCGTGGTCAACCCGCGCCGCTTGCCCGCGGGACATGCGCTGCGCGAGCTGCCCGGCGTCGGCGTCGCCTACAAGCTCATCGAGGCGCTCTATCGCGGTGCTGACAGCAACTTTCTGCTGGATCTGGTCGCGCTCGGTATCGTCTCCGATGTCATGACGCAGGTCGATGACACGCGTTATCTCTTGCAGCGCGGTCTGGAGGGGCTGCGGGCGAATCAGCGGCTGGGCTTGAAAGCGATTCTGGAACGGGCGCAGATCCCGGCGGCCGAGCTCAACGAAGGGCATATCGGTTTTGCGATCGCGCCGCGATTGAATGCGCTGGGGCGGCTCGCTGACGCCAAGCCGGCCGTCGAGCTATTAACCACGGACGATTGGGGGCGGGCGCGCATCCTGGCCAATACGCTCGAGGGTTTCAACGCACGGCGCAAATACCTGTCGAATCAGGTTTATGAGTCGGCGATCGCCCAGATCGAAGCCGCGCCCTGGCTGTTGGAATATGCGGCGCTCGTGCTGAGTCATGCGGATTGGCATAGTGGCGTGATTGGCATAGTGGCCAGTCGGCTGGTCGAAGAGTTCGGCATGCCGGTCCTGCTGATCGCGGCGCCTGCTGAGACGGGACGCGGCTCGGCGCGGTCGGTTGAGGGCGTGGATATTACGGTTGCCTTGAGGGAGGTGGCGAACTATTTGAATCGCTATGGCGGGCACAGCATGGCGGCCGGGTTCAGTTTGCCCGCCGAAAAGGTCTTCCAATTCCGACGCGCCCTCTCGCGGACCATTCGCGAAATGGTCGGCGACGCGCCTATGAGGCCGTCGCTTGCGATTGACGATTATTTGAACTTGGCGGATATCTCGCTGAATCTAACGGCCGATATTGAGCGGCTGGCGCCATTTGGAAACGGCAATCCGCCGCTGACCCTGGCGACGCGCAATTTAAGCGTGGCGAGCCGCAGGGGACTCGGACGCCGCGGGGAGCATCTGCAAGTTGAGGTTGAAGATGAGCGGGGGCGGCGGCAGCGGGTCATCTGGTGGCGGGGCGCGCGGGGCGATTTGCCGGGTGGGCGCTTCGACCTCGCCTATACCTTGCGCACGAGCGTCTATAAGGGTGAACGTGAAGCGCTCGTCGAGTGGCTGGATTATCGTCCGCTCAGCTCGGAACCGATTGAGATTGCGGCCGAGGCGCCCGCCTATGAGCTATTGGATATGCGTCTAAGCGCGCACCCGCGGGCCGAATTGGCAGAGGCGCGCGACCTGTATCCCAGCGCGCTGGTCTGGGCGGAAGGGGAAAAGGTTGATGGCGCGGTCGACAGGCTGGGTCTGCGATTGAGCGAAACGCTGATCGTCGGGACTGTCCCGCCATCGGCTGCGACCTGGTCGGCGGCGCTGGTGACAGTGAATCCTGAAAGGCTCATCCTGTTCAGCTTGCGACCGCCCACGGAGACGATCCGGGACTTTCTGGCGCGCCTGGCGGCTTTGATCAAATACGCCGTTAAGCAAAAGCGTGGGCTCGTGGGACTGGATGACCTGGCGGCGGCGCTGGGCGAGCGCGAGCGCAGCGTCCAAGTCGGATTGCAAGTGCTGCGCGCGCTGGGTAAACTCAACTATCAGGTGGGGGCGACCGGCGAGTATCATCTGGAATTGGCTGATGCCGAGCCGAGCGACCAACTTGAAGACCTGCAAAAACGGCTGGGCTTGCTGCTGCGAGAAACGCGCGCCTACCGCAACTATTGGCTGAGGATGAAGATTCAGGATTGAGGACATGGCTTTCGAACAATCGGTATCTTGGTGGTGTTTTGCTCGGGAAGACATTGACCCGGTTGATTTGCTTCAGACATGCAAGGCGATCGGGTATACGGCAATGGAACTGGTACCGGTTGACAAGTTCCAGTTGGTGCGGGATCACGGCCTGACGATCGCGACGCATCAGCTGCATGTTCCGATACCCGCAGGCATCAACAATCCGGAGAATTGGGACGATATCAAACGGCAGTCGGATGCCAGCCTCAAGCTGGCTCAGGAATGGGATATCCCCTTCTTGATCGCCTTCAGCGGCAACCGTGATGGCCTGGATGATGAGCGCGGCGCCGCAAACGCGATCAAGCATCTGGAGTTGTTGGCGCGCGATGCCGAATCAGCCGGCGTCGTTCTGCTCCTCGAATTGCTCAACAGCAAGGTGAACCATCCCGATTATCAGTGTGATCGGACGGCTTGGGGTGTGCAGGTGGTGTCGGCGGTGGGTTCGCCCAAGGCCCGCCTGCTTTACGATATCTATCACATGCAGGTGATGGAGGGCGATGTTATTCAGACGATCCGCGATTACAATCAGTGGTTCGCGCATTATCACACGGCCGGCGTGCCTGGGCGAAATGAGCTAAGCGAGACGCAGGAACTCAATTACGGCGCCATCTGTCGCGCGATTGCCGAGACCGGTTTCACGGGCTATGTCGGTCAAGAATTTGTTCCAGTCGGCGATTGGAAGGCGGGGCTGCAGCAGGCTTATGATGTCTGCAATGTGAATTAGCGGCTTCCGGCGCTCAATACGATCCGCGATGCGGGAAGCGGCGTAACAGACCCGTGGGCTTGCGATATTGCTGCAGCAGGGCGATTCCCCCGACGATAACAATCATGCCGAGCACCATCGTGCTTGTTATCTCTTCGCCCAAGAGCAATACGCCGCCGATGCCCGCCACAATCGGGATGATATAAGTCGTCATCACCGCCGGTGTGGCGCCGAAGCGCTTGATATTGTAGAAGGACAAGAGCAAGCCGAGGAAGGTCCCCACGACTGCCGAATAGATCAGAGCCAGGACGCCCGCCGCGTCAACCGCGCTGACATCGAAACCGACGGTCAAGAGGGAGAATGGCGTCACAGCCAGCGCCGTCGTAAAGATGCGGATGCTGCCGACATCGTAAGCGTCATAGCCACGCAAGTATTTTCGGGCGTAAATGATCATCACCGCGCTGAAAACCATCGCAACTGTGACGAGCAGGTAGCCAGTCGGCACGGCCTCGGTCACATCCGGCAAGCCATCCTCGCCGCTCAAGGCAAGCAGCAGCGCGCCACCCAGAGCCAAGGTCACGCCGATGGCCTTGCGCCGATTTAGCAATTCGTCCGGCAGAACGAAATGCGCCAGGCAGACAGTGAGCGCCGGTCCAGTCGACAGCAGCAAGGAGGTGACCCCGCTTGACTGGTACTGCAGCGCGCTGATCACGCAAACCATAGGCACGGCCGTACCAAACAGGCCGAGTAAACCGGCGCGCTTCCAAACCTCAGGGTTGCGCGGCAGGCGGCGGCCGGTGGCAATGGCGTAGACCAATAGCGCCATCCCGCTGGAAATGATCATGCGGATGCCGATGTATGTCGTAGGTTCAAATTGGCCCAGGCTGAAGCGGGAAACCACCATTGACGAGCCGAAGAAAAAGGCGAGCAAAGCAACATAGGGTAGGGCGGCAATATTCAAATGAGGCGTCCCCGCGTGGGTGAGCTAACAGGCGGGGAGTATACATGAGCGGATGGAGAATGTGTAATGCGGATTATCCGCTGATGCGTCGCTCAGAGCCTTGACTGTTTGCTGGCTCTTATGCTTACAACCGCCGCCGTGGCGCCGCGTATTCTTCGGGCGTATCCATCTCGTCCATCCAACGGACGAACTTGGCCTGCATCAATTGACAGATATCGGGCCGCTTCCCCGCCAGATTGTGCTGATGCGCCGGATCATTGAGGGCGTCGTACAACTCGATTGGCTCGCCTTCCAGCGCGTAGAAGAAATCCCATTCGCCGTCGCGGATTGTGCTGGGCGACACTTCAACCACGACGCGTTCGCTGTCGTCAACGATTAGCGTGGTGTTGCCGGCGATATCGACCAGCGATTGCGAGGTCACCACGATCTCATGCAGCCGGTCGACCTGGCCCTGAGCCAGCGGCAGCAGAGATTTCGCCTGAACGCGCGCGGGTTTTTGGATGCCCGCCAGTTCCAGCATGGTCGGCATGATGTCGGGGATGCTCACCAGACCGGAAACCCGTTTGTGGTCATAGCCGGGTATCTTGGCGAAGAGCGGCACGTGAGTAATTTCATTGTGCTTTGGGCTGCGATAGGCGATCGCCCCCTGCTTAAAGCGCGCCATCGCTTCCATCACCGGAATCGTGTTGTCGGGCCAGCGGAAACGGCTCTTGCCGAAGACGCCGAACTCACCGAAGTAAAAGCCGTGGTCGGAGAGAAAAAAGATGGCGGTGTCGTCATAGACTCCGAGCGATTTCAGCCGGTCGATCAGCAAGCCAAACCAGCGATCGACCATGGTGATTTCGCCCATGTAGGTCGCTTTGGCGATTTCGAGATCACGCTCGCTATAACCAGCGTCTTTCCAATCCCAGTAGGCGGGGTAGACCTGCTCGCCCCGATAATCCGGCATGTACGGTTTGACGTAATGCGCCGGCGGATCCCAGGGTTCGTGCGGGTCCCAGGCATCGATGTAGAGGAAGAACTTCTCTTCGTAATGCCGCTCGAGCCAATCCATCGCCGCTTTGAAAGTCTGCGGCGCGAAGCGGTCATCTTCTTCTTTCCAGAGGCTGGTGACATCGGGCCGGCCCGAAGCTTCGCGCTGACCGCGAATCCAGATGAAGTCATGGAAGCCGCGGTCGTAGCCATAGCCATTGCGGATCAGGAAAGGCGTGTCGCCGATGCCCATCGTTGTATAACCCGCCTTTGTCATGAGATCCGCCAAAGTGATCTCGTCCTGCGGCAGCGGTCCCCAGGTCAAGTAGGTGAAGGTGAAGCGGCCCGTGGCGATATCGGCGCGCGTCGGCACCGTGGGGAAGGAGGCGGCGTGGCAATCAGCAAAGACGAGGGCTTCTTGGGCGAATTGACTTAGGTATGGCGCAATGACTTGCCGATTGCCATAGGTCGGCAGATGGTCCGCCCTCAGCGTGTCAGTAACGACGCAGATGATGTTCATGCGCTGGTTCTCCTGTCTGCTGGTTCTGTGTATAGTTACGCTCTCTGATCCCCCGCAATACCTCAACAATTCTCTTGCAGGTATAGACACTGTATGGATAGTGCGGCCTTTTCTGTGGTAGGGGGTATAAATGTTTCGAGCTGTCAGCCTATCCCTTCACCGCGCCGGACGCGAGCCCGCGGATCAGGTACTTCTGGAAGAAAATGATCACGACCAAGATCGGCAGGGTGACCGAAACGGAGCCGGCCGCCGCCAGCGTAACATGACCCGGGTCTTCGCCGCCGGTGAATTGCGCGATGCCGACTGGCAGGGTCCAGTTAATCTGCGTCAGGATGCGCGCCAGCAGGAAATCGTTATACGCGAGCAGCAATGTGAACAAGCCGGTGGTGATAATGCCGGGCCACATAATTGGCACGATCACCGAGAGGAAGGATTTCAGCCGACCGGCGCCGTCGATCATCGCCGCCTCTTCGATTTCTCGCGGTATCTCCATGAAGAAGCTGCGCAGCATCCAGATGGTGAAGGGTTGATTGACCGCTACCAAACAGAAGATGAGCAGAATATGGGTGTCGTACAAGCCGGAAAGCTGACCTAGATAGTAGAAGGGCAAGACCAGCGCCAGGCTCGGCAGCGAGCGGAAGGCCAGCGCAACCACCAGGATATAGACGGAGACGACATGACGGAAACGCGCCAGCCCATAACCGGCCAGCGCGCCGATGCTCAGGGAGATGCATAAGGTGCCGACCGTGACGATTACGCTGTTGATCAGGTAATCGTAGAACTCGGCCGTGTTGACGATCTCCGGCAATGCCAGCGCGACTACGACGCCGGCGAAGATGCAGCCGAGGTAAACAACTGAGTTGGGCGCAGGGATGCGATTCGCGGACAGCGCGATGGCGGCTAGGATGAAGAATACGAGGATCAGCGCCAAGCCATACGGCGCAAATTCTTCCGGCTCTATATTCAGCCAAAGTTCCGAATAATTCTCGCCCGTGGGTGAGAATAGGAAGCGCGGAATTCTGGCGTTGGCGTCCTTCGGCAGTTTGACGGAGTTCATGATCGTCCAGGCGAAGGGCAGGACGTTGTATACCGTGAACAGCGCCAGCGCGATATAGATTAGGTATCGCGCGATCGAGTTGTCTGTCCGTGTCATTAGTCTTCCTCCGTCTGTTCGCGATAAGTCATGACGAGGAATGGAATCAGGACGACGAAGATGCCGAGCACGGTGAGCACACTCATGGCATTGGCTTTGCCTAATCGCCCAAAGCTGAGCGCGACCTGAAAGTTGTAATACATGATCGTCTCCGCATCATATATCGGGTTCTGCTGTGTCAACACGAAGACGCTGTCGAAGACGCGATAGGCATCCATGATCGAAATCAAGCCGATGAAGATGAAAAGCGAGCGCAGATGGGGAATGGCGACGTGCCAGAGCTGGCGCAGCCAGGTCGCGCCGTCAACGCGGGCCGCTTCCAGCGATTCCTGCGGCAGCGTCTGCAAGCCGGCGAAGAGCACAATCATGGCGAAGGGCGTCGCTGTCCAGATGCTATGGAAGATGATTAGCAGCGGCACCGTTGTACTGTTCATGAACAGGCGGTAGTCAAAGAGCTGCTGCATCCAGTACCAGTAGGGTCCGCCACGATCGAACATATCGCGGAAGATCAGCGTGCCGACGACCGGCGTCATGACGAAAGGCACCAGCGCCGCGGCGATGAATACCCCGCGAAAACGCGTGATCTGATCGAGAAGCAGGGCGAACATCAAGCCGAGGACGATGCGCGCGGGCACGGCTATGGCGATGAAGAGCAGCGTGAATTCTAGCGAATCCCAAAACTCAGGGTCGCCCAAGACCTCCTCATAGTTTTTAAAACCAATCCATAGCGGCTCATCGAGATTGCGGAAGGTGATGAAATGCATGCCCAGCACGATCGATGCCAGCAAGGGGAGGGTCATCAGCGACAGCATGATGAAGACGCTGGGACCGACGAAAAAACTGAAAGTTCCTCTATTCATAAGCAGCGCTCCTATTTCTTTTGCGCGGCGGCGGCTTCGATCACGTCGAGCGTGGCGGCGATGACAGCGTCTGGTCGCTCGCGGAAAACTGCGTGGCCCGCCTTTACTGGCAGCACCTTTGCCTGTGTGGACAACCGCGCCTGCGAGTACTGCAGGGCGCGCCACATCTGGCCGAGGCTCTGCCGATAGGGATCATCGCCCCACCAGTCTTGAGTCGCCACAACGATTGTCAGTGGAAGATCACCCAGTTTACCCTTGGAGCGCGCCTGAGCGTCGCTTGCGATGAGGTATTGATTCTGCCAATAGTATGTCCACCAGTAATTCGGATTATTTAGCAGGAGCTTCAAGTAGCGGTCGCTAAATTGCTCCAGTAGTTCGGGACTTCGCCACTCGGCTATGTCGTCTTCCGTCAGCGTTTTGGCGCCCGCCTTTTCGGCGAAGCGACGCACCTGTTCCATCCGCTCGTACCGCTCTCGTGGATAACGCGCAGGGTAGGTCTGTGTCGCCCAGAGATCGTAATGCGGCGGGATGGCATCTACGAGGATCAGGCCAGCGACGCGCTCCGGGTGGTCGGCGGCGAAGATCTGCGCGACCGGCCCGCCACCCGACCAAGCCAGCAGAATGAACGGTTCTGCTTCGCCCAGCACGTCCAGCAGCGCGGCGAATTCATCAGCTTCGTTCTGAGCGCTGCGGTCGCTATTGGCCGGGTCGCTCCAAGCGATGCCGGCGCGGTCGTAGGCGCAGACGCGCGTATGAGCGGCCAGCGATTCCTGAAAGGCTCCCCAGCCGAGCGTCGTGCCGAGCCAACCGTTTTCCAGCCACACCGTCGGGCTTCCCTTGCCCATTTCGACGACATGAACGCCGCGCCCAGCGACATTGACGACTTCGCCCGGCGGTTCGCCCAAATCGAGAGATGCTGCCGGAATCCGTTTGTCTAATGACATTCATCTGCGCTCGCTGGCCATCTCATCAAAGGCGAAAACGCTAACACAAAAGGGTCAGCCGCCGGCTGACCCCTACAAACAGAGTAGAAGATCTAGGAGCGAACCGGCGGTTCGCCCGCTTTTGCCGCAGACCGTTCGCCAAAGAAGCGACAGCGCGACCCGAAATAGGCTAGCCCTCGATGAACCCCTGAGCCGTTGCTTCGGCTGTGTAAGCCTCGGCGGCCGCATTCAGCAATTCCTCGGCGCTCATGTCGCCGGTCGCAATCTGCGGCAGCCACTGATCCCAAACCGGGTTCAATACCGCGCCGGTGGCGGGCACAGGTGTACCCTCGACGCCGCCGGCGATGGTGGCGAAGACGGCTGGCAAGTAGCGCGCGTCAGCCTTGGCCGCCACGGCCTGGCGCGTGATCACACCATAGTTGGAACCACGCAGCATAGTTTCCTCATCCATCGCTTCCAAGATGACCTGGAAGACCAGATCAGGATCGTCATCAATGTTCGCCGGAATGCCGAGGCCGGCGCCGGTGCCGCCAGTCGCGCCATAGAGGCCATCTTCAGTCGCCTTGGGCGCGGGCGCGAATTCGATGCCACCTACGTAATCCGAGAAGTCCGGATCGTCCATAGCGGCGGCGCGGCTCGCCCAGGTGAAGGCCATCGCCAGTTCACCAGTCGCGATACCGATCTGGCTGTCATCGATGCTGTAGGTCAACCCTTCTTCGCCCATGCAGGCATCGACGATCTCGACCAGCTTCTCCAGCGCCATCACGCCTTCTTCGCTATTGAAAGCCGGGGTCATGTCATCATTGAGCGGCTTGCCGCCGAACGCGAGCAGCATATCGCCGAATTCGATGCGCCAAGCCCAGCCGGCGTGCAGCTGCGTCGTGAAGGGGATGACGATGCTGTCTTCGGCTTGCAACACGCCACAGGCGGCGATGACATCGTCCCAGGTTTCGGGAACAGCGATGCCATGCTTCTCGAGCAGGTCGGGGCGATAGAAGAGGTGACGCGTATTCTGCTCCATCGGCAAGCCATAAACGACGCCGTCGACCGACATGTCGGCGATGCCCAGAATGTCGGAGATCTGGTATTCGTCCTCGTATTTTTCGATCAGATCGTTGAGCGGCATCATCCAGCCTTCAGCGACGTAAGACTCGATATCGCCTTGGGTTACCATGATGATGTCGTAAGGCGAGGTGCCACCGGCGCCCAACGCCAGACGGAGCTGGTCGTGCGCCGAGCCGGAATCGAGCAGCTGCGTGTTAACATCGATATTGTCCACGGCGTTGCAGGCTTCGAGTTCATCTGCGTAGAAATCAATGATAGGGTAGGTCCAGCCGATCATGTTGACCTGAGCGGCTGATTCCGGCGGCTCGATCATACAGCCGCCCGTATCCTGCGCGGCGACTGGCAGCACGAGCGCCAGCAGCGCGACTATTAGAAATGCCTTCTTCATGGAATGTCTCCTTCGTGAGTCTCTTACCGAATCAGAAGTGAATAAAGGCGCGTATAACAAGGCGGTGCAACGCGCCAGCACACTGAATGTACCGCATCGCCGGCTTCATTCCAAGTCGTAAGGCCTATTGTGCAGGGCAATCGCTTCAAATTATCTTTCACCACAAAGAACACAAAGGTTAAGTTTGAAATGGTTCTTCGCATTCTCAAAGGGCAGGAAATTAGTCTTTAGCCCCTCGCTGAATCTCATTTTTAGGTAATAAATTAGTCGATATGTTCAATTAATGGCTTTTCTTCTGTGCTCTCTGTGTGTCCTCTGTTTCCTCTGTGGTTGAATTTCTGCTTGTTATTCTCGTCGCTGCGGATTTCAATTTTTGAGCGATTGCCCTGGCCTATTGCGCTGGCGAAATTTCTTGCTGCATTTGGGCGTGGGGATGGCTACAAACCGCGGTACGCGCGATACCACTCCCAAGTCTGCCGCAAGCCATCACGGATGGAGACGGACGGCGCAAATCCCAGCAACTCGCGCGCCTTGCTATTGTCACAGAATGTGATCGGCGGGTCGCTCAGTGGTGTAGGTACACACACTGTATTGATATGTACCCCTGCATTTTCTTCGATGATCGCGACGAAGTCTTTCAGGGATATGGGCGCGCCGCAGCCCAGGTTGATGATTTCGTAGCCGAGCGGTTTGTCGAGCGCCGCCACCACGCCCTTCACCGTGTCGGCAATATAAGTCCAGTCGCGCTGGATATCGCCGCCGTTGAAAAGCTTGATTTCTTCGCCGGTTTGCGTCGCTTCCATCAGCCGCCAAGGCATCATGTCCGGTCGCCCGGCGGGACCGTATACGTTGAAGAAGCGCAGCGCCGTCACCTGCATATCGCCGAGGTTGTGGTAGGTGTGCGCGAGCAACTCGGCGGCGCGTTTGCTCGCGGGGTAGGCGGCCAGCGGGCGGTCGGCGGTGTCGCTCTCGACGAAGGGGAGAATCTTCGTCTTGCCGTAGACGGACGAAGTTGAGGCCAGCACGAACTGCGCGATTTTGGCTTTTTTGGACGCCTCCAACAGGTTCAGCGTGCCAGTGACGTTGACCTCCATGTAGAGGCGCGTTTGTAGAACGCTTTCGCGTACGCCAGCCATCGCCGCCAGGTGCGCAACGTGGCTGATGCCCTGCTCGGCGAAAAGGCGATCAACGAATGTCGCGTCGCGGATATCGCCCTCAATAATGACGCAGTTGTCGTAGTGGCTCAGGCGCTCGGCGTTTCGGCGTTTGATGGCGGGATCATAATAGTCGTTGAAGTTGTCGATGATGACTGTGCGTTCGCCACGCTTGAGCAGCGCTTCGGCGACATGCCCCCCGATGAAACCGGCCCCGCCCGTAACGAGATAGGTCATGCCACATTGTCCTTTTCTCCGCAGCCAATCAGGTTGAGCCCGCCTTACCAGAGACTATACACATGGAATCGGCTCATCACTCGCTGCGAATCGATGATGATGCCCCCAATGCGTAGGGGTTTGAGCGCCGTGTCCGTCGCCAGCATGGCTGTCCCGTCAGAGCATTTCTTCGGCGAGGAAGCGCAGGGCGTCGAGCGAAAAGACGCTGGCGTTCAGCGTTGTGATTGGCGAGTCGCGCCAGATTTGCAGGCGGTCGCGAATTCGCGCCTTCGAGCCGACCAGGGCGACCGCGTCCACCAGCGCATTCGGCACCGCCATGATCGCCTCGCCCTTGCGCCCCTGGAGATACAAATCCTGAATCGTAGCGGCGGCCGCTTCGAAGCCATAGCGGCAAGCCAGGTCGTAATAGAAGTTCTTGCCTTTGGCGCCCATGCCGCCGATATAGAGCGCAAGCGCGGGCTTGATCTGATTGCGTGCCGCCTCCAGGTCCTCGTCGATGACCACGCTGACCGATGCGGCGATGTCGAAGTCGCTGAGGCGCTTGTCGTCCGTCGCCTTGGCGAATCCCGCTTCGACCGCCGCCCCGTATGTCTCCTGATAATGCGCCGGCGAGAATAGCATCGGCAGCCAACCGTCAGCAATTTCGGCGGTTAGCTCAACATTTTTTGGCCCGATCGCCGCCAGGTATATGGGCATATCAGCGCGGCCATGGATGATGCTCTTTAATGGCTTGCCCAAGCCGGTCGCATCGTCCCCGCCGTAAGGAATCTGGTAGTGCTCGCCCTGGTGCGTCAGCGGCGCTTCACGTTCGAGTATCTGGCGCACGATCGCCACGTATTCGCGCGTTTTCGCCAGCGGTTTGCCATAGGGGCGCCCATGCCAGCCTTCGACCACTTGCGGTCCGGAGAGACCCAGTCCGAGCAAGACGCGTCCGCCGGAGAGTTGATCCAGCGTCATCGCGGTCATGGCGGTCATCGCCGGGCTGCGGGCGGGCATTTGCATGATGCCGCTGCCCAGTTTGATATGCTTGGTCAGGGCGCCGATCCAGGCTAGCGGCGTGATGCAATCCGAACCATAGGCTTCCGAAGTCCAGACGGCGTGATAACCGAGACGATCGGCCTCGAGAATGAGATCCATTGGCAGGTCAATTCGCCCGCCCGAATAGCCGACCATCAATCCCAAGCGCACAGCAAGCCTCCGTTTCCCAAATATTCTGCGTTACCAAAACAGCCTTGCGGCGTATCGGTTATTGGAACAGTGAAGTTTATGCCCCGCTTCGCCGACTTTCCGCCCAAGTCCGCAGCTGTGCTAGGACCCATCTCGCCCCAATTATCATGGTGGCGGCGATAGAATTGAAGGCGACGTCTATGAGCTCAAAGACGCGGTTGGGCAGCAGCGACTGAATGCCTTCATCGAGCCAGCCCAGAAGTATGGATATGACCAGCGCGAGGAGGGCAGGGACGGGCACCCGGCGGCCGTTATCTCGTCGTTCCAGGAGCGCTTCATGAATGAGCGCGGCCACCAAGGCGTATTCGAATAAGTGAGTACGCTCCTCCCAAGATCCCAGCCGCAGCCAGGCCAGCAGATAAACCGTGAGGATGCCCACCCCGACTGCGACCTCCGCGCGGCCGAGGCGCTTGTCTATGAAGAAAACCGGGACGACTACCAGAATCACAATAATGGCGAATACGAGATTGTTGCCAACGCTGTTGAGAATGTTTTCGCCTAGCGTGGCGACAATCGCTGGCGCTTGCCCCAGCGTGGCATAAATCGCCACAAGAACGATGACCAGCGCGAACCACAGCCGACGCTCTCGTTTCGAACTGAAAAAGGACATGGCCGACCTCGACGCAATCAGTCGATCGCGTTACAGATGCCTGTACTCTAATACGGAACCCGAGTCAATTGTAGCCAGTCTAAACAAGGACGCCGACAACGTGACGACTTCAGAATGCGGCTGCAATCGCGCGCCGATTGAGGCCGCGGCTTTGACTTATCTCTCCGCTAAAGATAATATCCTCTACTGACTGACAGACCGAAACCACAAGAGAAGACAGGATGAATGGAAAAGAACTGATAAAAGCACTGCGCGCCGGGGAGCGCGTTTACGGCACGGCGATTTATTCGCCTTCGCCGATCTGGCCGCGCGTCGTGCAGAACCTCGATCTCGATATGGTCTTCATCGATACTGAGCATACGCCGCAAGATCGCAATATGATTTCCTGGATGTGCAACGTCTTCGCCGCGCTTAACCTGGCGCCGGTGGTGCGCATCCCTGAGCCCGATCCCTATCTGGCGCAGATGACGCTGGATGGCGGCGCGCACGGCATTATCGCGCCCTATATTGAGCACCCGGAGCAAGTCAAGGAACTCGGCGGCGCCGTCAAATTTGGCCCGCTCAAGGGTGACAAGCTGCGGGCGGCGCTTGATGGCGAGGCGGAGTTGGAGCCGGAACTGGCGGATTACCTGGCGGCGCGCAATGCCAACAAGGCGCTATTCGTCAATATCGAAAGCGTGCCGGCGCTGGAACGGCTGGATGAGATTCTGCGTTCGCCCTGGATCGATTGCGTGCTGGTGGGACCGCATGATCTGTCCTGCAGCCTGGGCACCCCAGAACAATACGACCATCCGGTCTTCGATGAAGCGATCCGCGCTATCATCAGCAAATCGCGCGCGGCCGGCGTCGGCGTCGGCATCCATCACAACTTCACCCACCACGAGATCGAATGGGTGAAAGCGGGCGCCAATCTTGTCATGCACAGTTCCGATATTTCCGCCTTTAATCGGGCGCTGACCGCCGAATTCAAGCGCATTCGCGCAGAGACGGATGATGTCGGAGAGATCGTTGACGAAAACGTCCACTTTTAGACGCGTTTATTCATGAGGGAAGACCGCAATATGTACAAGATCTGGTTCGAAAAAACGGTGCCGGATGAATACCGGTACATGTTTGAGAATATCGCTGACGGCATCTGTCCGGGCGATCAAGCGCAGCGCGATCCCTACCACCAATTGGCGGAGGCGCATGGCGTGATAGCGGGCGGGCGGGCTTATGATGCCGCGGCCTTGGATGGGGCGCCGAACCTGTTGATCATCGCGCGCACCGGGGTCGGCTATGACACGGTGGATGTCCCGGCTGCCACCGCCCGCGATATTGCCGTAGTCAACGCGCCCGATGCGCCCACCATCTCGACGGCTGAACAGGCAGTCACGCTGATGATGACAGTGGCGCGCAACATCAAGGGAATATCGAACGAGCTCGACCGAATGCTTGCGAGCGGCGTCCGCAAAGATATTTGGGGCGCGTATGTGGCCTGGGAGATGCACAACACGCAGCTCGGCATCGTCGGCTTGGGGCGAATTGGCGGACACGTCAGCGGGATCGCCAATGCCATCGGCATGAAGGTGGTCGCTTATGACCCCTATATCGCGGATGAGCGCTTCGCCATGCTGGGCGTGGAAAAGGCGGATTCGCTGGAAGACCTATTGGCCAGCTCGGACTTTGTGTCGCTGCATCTGCCACTCAATGACGAGACGTATAAGCTGATGAACGCCGAGCGCTTCGCCCAGATGAAGCCGGGCGCGGTTTTCATTAATGTCTCGCGCGGGGGCCATGTCGATGAAGCCGCCTTGACGGCTGCGCTCGATAGCGGGCGTCTCTTCGGCGCCGGCCTCGATGTGACCGATCCGGAACCGCCGCTCTCCGGCAATCCGCTGCTCGGCCGCGATAATGTCGTGATTACGCCACATGTCGCCAGCGCCACCGTGGCGGGTCGACCGCGCCTTTTCATCCACGCGATGGAGCAGGTAATCCAGGTATTAAAAGGCGAACGTCCGCCACACCTGCTCAATCCCGAAGTGTGGGCGGCGGTGCGGGTGCGTTGGGAAGCCACCCGCGGTTAATTGCTGATGCCCCCTTTTGAATCCAATCGCGTCAAAGCGAAATACGACCTGCTGGCGCCGGATGGTTCGGAGATCCGCTTGCTGCACAGCCTGCCCGGCGCGAGCGTCGTGCACTGCGCGCTGCCGGTCGGCGCTGTCTCGATCCCGGTGACGCATCGCAGGGTTGAGGAAGTCTGGTATTTCTTGGCTGGGGAGGGGCAGGTCTGGCGGAAACAGGGCGAGCGCGAGCTTGTGCTGGATGTGCGTGCCGGCATCAGCCTGACGATACCGCTGGGTACGCAGTTTCAGTTTCGCAATACAGGCGATATCCCGCTGGAATTCATCATCGTGACCACACCGCCTTGGCCCGGCGAGGATGAGGCAGTTGTTCTGGATGCGGGGCGGTGGGAAGCCTGAGCCCCGCCGGCTAAACGAGAAGCGCAGGTTTTCGTTCCCGCGCTTCCCGTAGCCGAAAGAGCTGTCAGCAGATCTAGCTTCCGTTGGCCTCGCCGGTCGCCGGCAGCGTGTTGCTGTTAAAGCGCCAGAAGCCGAAGAATCCGCGCGAACGGGGGCGCCATTTGCGCCAGCGGCCCGAGGTGTCAGTGACGTCCGTTTCCAAAGCGTCAATGACCAATTCTTCGTAGCGCTGAACGCGGGTGGCGGCCGCCTCGTTAATCCCCTCGGTCGCTTGCTCAACCAAGGTTGATAGGACCGAAGCAACATCGCCTTCATTGCTTTCGATCAATTCCGCAATTGTCGCCCCTTCGAGCAGCGCGGAATTCAATTCTGCCGTTTCCAGGCCGGTCGCTTCAGTTATGGTATCGCCTATACCCCAAGCGCCAAAGTGTTCACGTATTGGATTTGGACGCCGCCGCCAGGGGATTCTTCGGCGGTAGGGTTCGTTCATCGTCTCCGCGAAGCCTTCTTCAAGACCCTCTAGTCTTGACGCCGCCTGCGAGTTCATCGCTTCGGTCGCTTGCGCCACCAGAGCCGCGATTACAATCTCGACATCGCCGTCATTCGCTTCAATCAGCTCGCCAATTGTTGCGCCCTCGAGCAGCGCCGCGCGCAGCACCTCGGTCTCCAATCCAGTCGCTTCCTGTACGATGGGGTCATAGATCAAAACGTCAGGCCCGCTATGCCAGTAGCCCATAACCGCGAAACCCTTGGGATTGGATGCGTCGTTTGCGCTGACACCCGCCGTCAGCAGCGCAAGCAGCATGAAGACTAGGGTGAATCGTTTGAACGTCATTTTGCAGTTCTCCTTTGCTTGTGATCAGAGAGCGGTAGATTGCGCCCTCACCTGAGCGACATTGTCGTGGAGAGTTGTTGATAATGTTTTGCTTGTCTGCAAACTGTGTGTAAAATGGCTCTGAATCAAGGGAATGATTAGGCCCGCTGACATCGTGGGCGCTATAGAAGTGGTAAGTTGTAAGAACTGGAATGCGCAAAGCACTCGGAGCGATCAATTCATCCGGTCTTGAGTACTGCTAAGACCGACCCTCCCCGACTACATCAATGAACTTGATCGTCGCCTGAATCCCGTTGTAGAAGTTCTGCAGGTAGATATTCTCGTTGGGACCATGGGCGCGGCCGCTCTTCAAGCCATAGCTCATGATCACCACTTCTTTCGCCACCTTCATGCACTCGAATGTGATCGGCACGCTGCCGCCGGCGCGCTCGAATACTGGCTCGATGCCCCAAGCGTAGGTGTAGGCTTCGGCGGCGGATTTCATTGCCAAGCCGTCAACATCCAGCAGAACGGCCTCGGCGCCCATGCCACCGAACTTGAAGTCGACATTCACCGTTTTCGGCGCGATGCTCTCTATATGGTCGACGACGCACTGAAGCACTCGCGCCGGATCCTGGCGCGGCACCAGGCGGCAGGTGATCTTGGCGAAGGCGCGCGCGGGCAGCACCGTTTTCATGCCATCGCCGGTGTATCCGCCGTGGATGCCGTTGATCTCCAGCGTGGGGCGCGCCCCCAGGCGCTCGGGCAGGCTGTACTCCGCTTCACCCCAAAGCGCCGGCGCGCTCACCACATCGTCCCATTCCGCTTGCAGGTAGGGCTCGACCTGTTCCAGCAGGGCGCGATCTTTCGCCGTCACTGCCACCACATCATCGTAAAAGCCGGGCACGGTGACTGCACCGTTTTCATCGTGCAGCTGCGCCAGGATCTCGCTCAGCGCTTGAATCGGATTGTGCACCGAGCCGCCCCAATGCCCGCTGTGCAGATCGCTGATCGGCGCCTGAACATGCAGTTCGAGGGCGGTGATGCCGCGCAGCCCATAGGTCAGGCTTGGCTGATCCGGCGCCAGAATCGCGCCGTCGGAGATCATGGCGATATCGGCCGTCAGCCGGTCCGGCTGCGCCGCGATGAAGGCGTTGATGTTCTCGGAGCCCGATTCTTCCTCGCCTTCAAGCACAACTTTGATATTGACCTTGGGCTTGGCGTCGCTCGCCAGCCACGATTCCACCGCTTTCAAATTCGACATGACGTGCAGCTTGCTATCGACCGCGCCGCGGCAATAAAGGCGCCCGTCCCTTATCGTCGGTTCAAATGGATCGCTGTCCCAGCCGTCGGCGACTTCGGCCGGCTGCACATCATAATGGCAGTAAATCAAGACGGTCGGCGCAGCCTCGCCGGCGCCATCCCATTCGCCAAGCACCAGCGGGCAGCGCCCCTCCGGCAGCAAGATGACTTCGGCGCGATGCATGCCGATTCGGAGCATCATCGCCTTCAGCCACTCGGCGGCGCGCGCTACGTCATCCGCGTGCTGTGGCTGCGTGCTGATCGTGCGGATGCGCAGCAGCTCCTGATACTCATCGAGGAATCGTCCCTGATTTGCCTTGGCGTATTGGTATGGGTTGCTCATATCCTGCCCCGTGTATGGTCTCTACTGGTAGCCAATCGCGTGCATGATACACGATGCGCCTGCGGATTCGTATCCAATAGTTGACCGACCTAGTATTATTCACGATTATGTCC
>JAAXID010000256.1 GCA_012270545.1 Anaerolineae bacterium
ACATCTAGGTTTGCCTGAGACAGAATGATTGGTTGCCATATCCACAATTCACCACTCCGTGCCAAGCCGCTGCATTGACGATTCCTTTCCCCTGCGTTAAGATGGGCGGGCTTGAACATAAATTCTAATGGAGATGCGCGATGTACAAAGTGACTAAGTATCCGCAGGGCACATTCTCGTGGGCGGATAACACCTCGACCGATCCAGAGGCGGCCAAAGCCTTTTATATGGATCTGTTCGGCTGGGGCGCCCTGGACCTGCCTATAGGTGAAGACATGTTCTATACGATGTTCCAAAATCAGGGCGAGCATGTGGCCGGTTTCGCCGGGATGATGCCCGATATGCGGGCGCAAGGCATCCCGTCGCATTGGACGAACTACGTGTCAGTCGATGATGTAGATGCGCTGGCCGATGTAGTCAGGGCGAATGGCGGGACGATCGTTTTTGGTCCCATGGACATATTCGACAGTGGGCGGATGTTGCAATTCATGGATCCGACAGGCGCGGCGCTCGGGCTGTGGCAGCCGAAGGATCATATCGGCGCCGGCATCGTCAACACGGTGGGCGCGATGTGCTGGAATGAGCTGCTCACCAAGGATGCTGATGCCGCCAAAGCCTTTTACAGCGCTTTGTTTGGCTGGGAATACGTGGTCGATGAGAACGGCTATATCATGATTCAAAATCGTGGTCGCAACAATGGCGCCATGATGCAAATGGATGAGAGCTTTGGCGATATGCCATCGGTATGGCAACCCTACTTCACCGTTGCTGATATCGACGAATCGATCCGTCGAGCGGGTGAGCTGGGCAGCACGATCATCATTCCCAAGACCGAGGCCCCCGGCGCCGGTCATTTCGCCTATATGTCTGATCCGGCCGGCGCTCACTTCTATATCATTCAGTTGATCCAGGCGGAACCTTGGGAAGAATAGATTCGCAAGCGGCTTGCTATAGCTGAGAAATGACCTACAAGGAGAAAACAGTATGTACAAAGTGACGAAATACCCGCACGGAACCTTCTCCTGGGCGGATACCAGCTCGACCGACCCGGCGGCGGCCAGGCAGTTTTATATGGATCTGTTTGGCTGGGGCAAGATTGATCACGACGTCGGCGGTGGCATGACCTACACCATGTTCCAGCATCAGGGCCAGCATGTCGCCGCGCTCAGCACTGCGACGCCAGAGGCGCTCGAGCAGAACATCCCATCGCACTGGTCATGCTATGTGTCTGTCGATGATGTTGATGCCCTGCTGCCGGTCGTCACGGAGCTTGGCGGCCAGATTATCTTTGGTCCCATGGATGTCTTCGACAGCGGGCGCATGGCCTTCCTTATGGACCCGACAGGCGCGGCACTGGGTTTGTGGCAGGCGCGCAACCACATCGGCGCGGGCATCGTCAACACCGTCGGCGCCATGTGCTGGAACGAGCTGCTCACTCGCGACGGGGCCGCGGCCAAAGCCTTCTACAGCACCTTGCTGGGCTGGGAGTTCCACGGCGATGAGCATTACATCCACATCAGCAATCGCGGCCGCAACAACGGCGGCATGATCGAGATGGACGCGAGCTTCGGCGATACGCCGCCTTGCTGGATGCCCTATTTCAACATCGGCGAGATCAAGGCGGGCATCGCGTGTGTCAACGAGCTGGGCGGGCAGGTGCACATGGGCCCGAACGAAGCGCCGGACACGGGCTATTGGGCACTGGCGACAGACCCGGCCGGCGCGCATTTCTATATCATGGAACTGTTTAACGCCGAGCCTTGGGAAGAATAGCCGCTCCGCTGGTTATTTCTTGCGGAGGCGAGCCGCTCCAAGCCGGCGCAAAGCATAGTATCGACTGATTAACAGACGGTCCGTCGCCTAGGAAAGACAGACCGTCTGTGCTTATATCGGATAGGAGTAAAGTAATGTACAGGGTCAGGAAATATCCGCACGGGACCTTCAGCTGGGCGGATAACAGCTCGACTGATCCAGAAGCGGCAAAAACCTTTTATGTTGATCTCTTCGGCTGGGGCAAGAGTGAGATTCCCATTGGCGAAAACATGACCTACACCGTATTTCAGCTGGAGGGAGAAGACTGCGCGGCTTTGAGCGGCATGATGCCGGACCAACTGCAAATGGGCGTCCCGTCGCATTGGAACAATTTTGTGACGGTTGACGACGTTGATGCGCTGGTTGATGTGGTCAAAGCGAATGGCGGCCTGGTCGTATATGGTCCGGAGGATGTCTTCGATAGTGGGCGGATGCTGCACATTCAGGATCCAACCGGCGCTCTGCTGAATTTGTGGCAGCCTTACAATTCCATCGGCGCGGGCATCGTCAACACTGTCGGCGCGATGTGTTGGAACGAGCTTATTACCAATGACCTTGAGACGGCGAAAGCCTTCTATTCCGCCGTCTTCGGCTGGGGGTATTATGGCGATGAGCGTTACACCCACATCAGCAATCGCGGACGCAACAACGGCGGCATGTTGGAAATGGATGAAAACTTCGACGAGATGCCATCGTGTTGGATGGTCTGTTTCCATGTCGAGGACATCGACGCGGCGATGAAACGAGTCGAAGAATTGGGCGGCAGGGTGGTCACGCAGAAGATGGAGACGTTCGACACTGGCTGGTTCACCGTCATCGAAGACCCAGCCGGCGCCGTCTTCTATATCATGCAGTTGGTGAGAGCGGATCCCTGGGTGGAGTAATCTGATTTGAGCAGCGGGAGCAAGCCAAGATCTCGGGCGACCTAATAGGTCACCCCTACATTTCGCCGTTGCTTGAGCCGGGTTCGTGGAGGCAGCTGAGCCGCCAGATATGCTCCTCGCGCTCGAGCAATTCGTCGGCGGCTGCCGGTCCCCATGAGCCTCTCTCGTAGCGCTGCATGGATGGCGCGGCGGGATCGCATTCCCAGCCCTCGATGATTGGATCAACAATTTTCCAGGCGCTCTCGATCTCATCGCCGCGGATGAAGAGGGCAGCGTCGCCGTTGATGGCGTCCAGGATCAGCCGCTCATAGGCGTCGGGCAGGTCTTCCGCCACGAAGGCGTTTTCGTAGTGCAGTTCCATATCGACTGACTTGGCGATCTGCTGGTCGGGGATTTTGGCTTCGATTGTCAGATGAATGCCCTCATCCGGCTGAATGCAGATCGAAAGCATATTGCGCGAATAATCGCCCGTCTCGGTCAGCTCGAAGATGCTGTTCGGCGGCCGCTTGAACTGGATATTGACCTGGGTGGTTTTCTGGCGCATCGCCTTGCCCGAGCGCAGATAGAAGGGGATGTCTTTCCAGCGCCAGTTGTCGATGAAAAGTTTGAGCGCGGCGAAGGTCGGCGTGATCGAATCAGGCGCCACGCCGTCGGCGCAGCGATAGCCAGCGTATTGCCCGCGCACCGTATCTTCCAGCTTGACGGCGCGAGCGGCTTGCAAGACCTTCACCTTCTCGTTGCGCAGGGCATCGGCGTCGAAGGCGGAGGGCGGCTCCATGGCGATCAGCGACAGCAACTGCAGCAGGTGATTCTGCACCATATCGCGCATCACGCCCGACCGGTCGTAGTAGCCGGCGCGCGTGCCTACATCGACTGTCTCGGCGACCGTCACCTGCACGTTGCTGATATGGCTGCGGTTCCAGATCGGCTCAAATATCGTATTGGCGAAGCGCATGAAAAGAATATTCTGTGCCGTCTCCTTGCCCAGGTAGTGATCGATGCGATAAACCTGTGATTCAGCAAAAACTGAATGTAGCGTGCGATTGAGAGATTGGGCTGTTTCCATGTTGTAGCCAAAGGGCTTTTCGATGACGATGCGCCGCCAGGATGGGGAAGCAGCCCCGCCGTTCTCGCGCGCCAGGCCCAATGCGCCCAAATTGCAGATGGCATCCTGGTAGAACTCGGGCGCGATGGAAAGGTAATACAGACGATTGCTATAGCCATTGTCCAGTGCGTCAAGATCGTCTCTTAGGTTCCGGTAAGTCTCGGGCTGAGGCAGGTTCACCTTGCTGTAGGAGAGCATTGGGCGGAAGCGCTCCCAGGCGCGTTCGTCGTAGATGGCGGGGGCGTAGTTCTTCAGCGACTGCTGGGCATGGTCGATCAGCGTGGCGTCGGTCCATTCGCGGCGGCCCACACCAACTATCCGCAGCCGCTCGGGCAGGCGCCCTTTGATGAAATTGCTATAGAGCGACGGGATCAGCTTGCGGCGGGCGAGGTCGCCGGTCACGCCGAAAATGGCTATCACAGTGGGTCGATCGCTCATCGTCCCTCCTCGGCGGGGCGGTGTCGGCGGTCAGTGTCTATGCGCCCTACGCGTCCTTTTTCGAGATAGTGGCGTATTGTAGCGCAAAATCGCGTTGTCAAGCGAATGCGGAACAAGAACTGTCTTTTTTACCTTACAGGAGTCCACTATGATTCCAGCGTCAAGATGTTATAATCACATTGATCTACTATGGAGAATTGCGAAATGACGGTTGCCGAAATCTTGCGGCAGGCCAAAGCGCTTAGCCCGAATGAACGCAAGGAATTGCTTAAAATGCTGCATGACGTCGTGGCAAAAGATGACCAAAAGCCTAAGAGGAGCCTGCTAGAGTTGGCTGGTTTGGGTAAGGAATATTGGCAAGGAACGGACGCCCAAGCTTACGTTGATGAACTGCGCGATGAATGGGATTAAGTAACTGCTGGTAAGCAAGCTCAGCTAAGAGCGGATTTACTTTCGCTCCCGCCATTATTTCCGCGCTTCGCCCGCCCAACGCATCGGAATCGTGACGACTTCGCGTTCAGACTCTTGGAAGGCATCCATGTCTTCGGTCTGGTAGATATACCGGCCGCCGGAGCGAGAGGACATGCCAATGTGCTTGCCCTCCCGGTCCAGCGCGATCAGGTTCATGCCGCCGATATAAGCGCCGCCCAAATCGCGTAGATCGAGCATGGCGCGCCGTGCCGCCTCTTGCAACGACAGGCCAATCTTGAGATAGAGGACGAGGCTGCGCGCGGTCCCGGCGCGGATCGCCATTTCGCCCATGCCGGTGCAGGCGCAGGCGCCATGGCGATTATCGGCATAGTTGCCGGCGCCGATGATGGGCGAGTCGCCGATGCGCCCGGGGTATTTCCAAGCCCAGCCGCTGGTGCTGACGCCGGCCGCGATATCGCCCGCGCTGTCGATGGCGATGAAGTTGACCGTGCCGCGGACCCGCTCGGGGTCGGTCGCCAGACGAACCCATTCAAGCAAAGGACTCTCATCAGTCAATTCGGGGATATCATTGGACTCGCTGCTCGCCGCCAAGCGTTCGCGCCAAACTGCCTTGATTTCATCCCTCAGCATGGGCTCCCACTTTTCGGCGCCGATCTCATGGGCGAAACGCTCCGCGCCGGCGCCGGCGAGCAGAACATGTGGCAGCTCCCGCTCCATGACCTGGCGAGCGACCGAAATGGCGTAGGGGAAGCCGCGCATCAATGCGACCGCGCCCGAATTAAGCGTCCGCCCATCCATGATGCTGGCGTCCAATTCGAGCTCGCCCAATATATTGGGGTAGCCATTGTAGCCGACGCTGTGTTCTTCGGGATTCGCTTCGACCGCCCGAATGCCGATCTCGACGGCGTCCAGGGCACTGCCACCGTTCTTGAGCGTCCACATTGCCCGCTCGATGCCGATGGCGCCATTACTGCTGGCGATGATGAGCATATTGTGTTCCTTGCAGACAATTAGCGCTGAATGAGCATATATTCTAGCTCATCCGTGGAAGTATCCTTCAGTTTTCCGGCAACAGTGTACCGGTGGATTAAGCCCTTCTTCGAAGCTTTGGGTCGCGTGAACACGGATCTTCGGGAGGGGTGACCAATTACGTCGCTTTATCCAGTTACGATGCAGCGCAATGTATCGCCTGTGGCAAGCGCTTGCGGCTGGTCGAACTGAATGGCGCCAAGTCCAGTTAAGGCGAATTCGGCGATGTTAATCTCGCCAGCGCGTACGCTGAATTCGACATCGCAGGCGCCGGCGCCCGCCGGTCTAAGCGCGCAGCTGCCCCAGGCGTAGCCGCTTGACCAGACATACTGGCGATCGGTATCGGGCGAGGCGAAGCGGATCGTTCCATCGACGGCCGAGTAGTGGAATCCCGTCAGCGCCAGGATCGCCGCCCAGCTCACCATCGCCCGCGCGTAGTGGTGGCCGCATTCCGCTTCGTCGAAGGGATTGCGCTTTCGGCCATCATAGCGGTCGCGGATGGCTGAAATGCACTTCAGACCGTTGTCGATGTCGCCTTCGTAGAGCATGCCGATAGCGGCGGTGTATTCGAAGCCGGTCATCACTTCGTTGTAGTAGGGGAAGGGCCGCGCCGGCCGGTCGCCACGCGGGTAGGTCGCCATCAGCAGCGCCGATTCTTCGTTGAGCACGTAAGAGCGCATGTGGTTGAAGTGGCCGTACATAGCCTCCTTGAAGTTAAAGCGCATGATGCTGCCCAGCGTCCGCTTGACATTGCCTTCATCCAACAGGTAACCCAGACCGCTGACGTGAGCGAGGAGCTGCCCGACCAGTTGGTCGACGAGGCAGCCGGCGCCCAACTGCAAAACGGGCTGGGCGGGATCAGCGGCGCCCATGTCGCTCATCAGCATGCCAAGTACGGCGTCCAGGCCTGAGGCCGGGCGTATTTCGTGCTCATAGTAATCGCCGTTGAAGAGGTTGGCATCGATCCAGGCGCTGCCGTTTTCGTAGAGCCGGCGGCAGTCGTCGGCGAACTTAACCTCGCCCAGGTGACGCGCCATCTCTTCCATCGCGCGCAGGGCGCCCAGATACCAGATGCCCATCTGCGGATTCGGTCCGTAGTACTCGACATCCATGGTATTGTGTTGGCAGCCTTCCATGATGCCGTCTTTATCGGCATCCCAGCCACCGGGCAGCCAGCAGAATTCGAGCGCCTTCCGCGCCTTGGGCCACAGTGCCCGCAGCCGATCGCTATCGCCGGATAACTGCCAATCGCGATAGAGCTTCATGATGCAGCCCATCTGACCGTCGGCGGCCGCCAGCGACCAGGCTTGCGCGTGCTCCAGCGGCAGTTCGACCCGGAAGCTCATGCCACCGTCCTTGCGGGTGGCGTAATTGAATTCGACCTCGCGCATGCCCAGCGCCAAGCTGCCAAAGAGGAAGGCGGTCGCTTGCTCGTAGTTCCAAACGTGGGTGCAGGAACCAAAGCAGCAGCCTGAGGTATCGTCGCAGCCCTCCCAGCCGAACATGAAGCCGTCGGGCGTGCGGAAGACGGTCTGTGAGCGCAGCGTGCTCAGGTTGAAGAGGGCGGATTCTTTCACCACAGACGGCAGGTCGCTCTCGCAGACGGCGTCGACGAAGGCGCGCGTTTCCGCTTCCAGCCAGTCGAGATTCTTCGCGGTATAGGCGGCCGCTTCCCAGGCGTTGGCGTATTGTGTCGTGTAGTAGTTGCCGATGAGCGTGCCCGCTTGGTTAAGACTGTGCGGGTGGTTTGAACCGGATTCCTTCCAGGTGGTTCGGTTGGGGAAGTGCCAGGTCAGGAAGAAGGTCACCTCAGCTGAGCCTTTGGCGGGGACGACCAGCGAGACGCAGAGTGAGCCGGTCGGGTCGTCTTTGCCGTCGCGCTCGCGCTCTTCCAGGCGGCCGTCTTCGCTGAAGTCATCCCAAAAATCGAGCAGGGAATCGCCCCAGCTGTAATTCGCCCAAGCGGTGCGCGCGGTAATCTCAGGAACTTGCTGCGCTTCCCCCCATTGCGATGGGGGGACTGAGGGGGGTAGCGGCGTGGTCAAGGCAAGCGTACCCCACTGCGGGGCATCGGGGTCGACGCCGGCTGACTGCATAAAGATGCCTGCCAAGCCGTCGACTTCGCGATAGCTGTTGTGATTGCCTTTGGGCGCGCCACTCGTGCCGTCGGCGCCGATGAAATTCTGCACGCTGCCGCAAACAGCCGCTTCGATATCGGCGTCGGAGTCATTGGTCAATACATAGCGCAGGATGGCGACGGGAATGCCACTATTGTCGCTATCCGTCGGGATAAGCGGATTAAAAGCGCGCAGCTGGGCGCTGAGCGGCACATCGGCGTCGCTGAGCGTGACTTGCCCAAAGGGATAGGCCGCTTCAAAGCAGCACTCGCGGAAGCGGGGCAAGCCGTGGTTGGGGATGGTGGCGCCGCGCGCGCCTTCGTAGTCGGCCGGCGGGATGAGGCCCTCGAGGGCGGTTGCCGTCTTTTGACCGTCAGCCGACCTGGTATACAGGCTGAAGAAAGTCTGCTGCAAGTCGAAACCTTTGGCGGGGCGGTTGACGACCTCCCAATCGTGGAGATTGCCGCGTCCGCCGAGCGATACGACGCCGGTGCCGATGCCGCCGAGCGGAAGGCCGATTTGTCGCAGGTGGTCTTTGTCGTATGCAACTAATGATGGATAGCCATTTGAAACTATCATGCCTGTGTCCTGTCTTTCGTTTCGCTTATTCCTGCTTAGATGCTCACATTACTACGAACTGTAGGGCTTGTCCGCTACTGGGTTATGCTACCTCGCTTTTTCTACCCCATTCCCAGCGAGCTAGGGAAGGGGAGCTATTCTCTATGCATTCTGTAGAAATCTGTTGTTTTTTACAAAGATTTACCCGCCTTATATAAACGTTTTGTAACTACTTCCGCTGTCTCTACGTAAGATTTGCAGTATCGACAAGCCTTGTAGGGGCAAACCCCTGGGTCGCCCGCGGCAATGCTTGTATGCCTGATGGAATACTGTTCGCTTTAGCCCTTCAATCCGGAGCGCGTCAATGCCTCGATGATCCAACGCTGCGCCGCGATGAACACAATCAGCACCGGTATGATCGCCATCGTCACCGCCGCCATCACGACAGACGGGTTGCCCGAGCCCATATAACCTGTGAGCAAAGCGATCCCTTGCGGCAGCGTCATCTTGTGCCAGGAATTGAGGAAGATGAGCGGCAGGAAATAGGCGTTCCAGGTAGCGTTGAAGGTGATGATGCCGAGGGTCGCCATCGCCGGGCCCGCGAGCGGCAGCGCGATTTGCAGGAATGAACGGATGTGCCCGGCGCCATCCACCCGCGCCGCGTCAAAGAGCTCCTGCGGCATCTGCTTGAAGAATTGCCGCATCAAGAAGACGCCGAATGCGCTGATGAGACCGGGCAAGATGATGGCGAGCGGATTGTCGATCAAGCCCAGATCGCGCATCAGCAGGAATATCGGGATGATCGTCACCTGGCCCGGCACCATCAAGGAAGCCAGCAGCAGCAGGAATAGCAGGTCGCGCCCTGGGAAGCGCAGACGGGCGAAGGCGTAACCAGCGAGCGAGCAAGTCACGAGCTGACCAAGGGTCACCGCCACCGTGATCCGCATGCTGTTGATGAAGAGATCGACAAAAGGCACGCAGGATTCAAAGGGGGCGAGATAATTTTCCCAGCGGAATTGGGTCGGCAGCCAGGCCGGCGGCAGTTGGAAACTCTCGGATGTCGGGCGCAGGGAAGTCGAGAACATCCAGGCCAGCGGCATCATGACCAAGATGGCGGCGATGGTTAAGATGATGTAGGAGATGATGTCGCCGATATTGATTGGCTTCTTGTGTTTTCCACCCGCTTTGGCTGGTTGCCCGAAGGCTGTCGCTTGTGTCTGTGCCATGATTGAAAATCCCGCTATTCGTAATGCACCCAGCGGCGGCTGATCCAGAATTGCAGGGCGGTCAGCACCAGAATGATGGCGAAGAGGGTCATGGATACGGCGGCGGCATAACCCATGTTGAAGGTGCGGAAGGCGATCTCGTAAATGTAGAGCACCACGCTTCGGGTGGCGTCGCCCGGTCCGCCGGCCGTCAAAACGATTATCGTGTCGAAGACTTGCAAGGCGCCGATCATAAAGATGACGAGTATGAAAAAGATAGTCGGACTGAGCAAGGGAATGGTGATGCGGAAGAAGAGCTGACGCTCGTTGGCGCCATCAAGCTGAGCCGCTTCGTAGTATTCGTTGGGGATGCTCTGCAAGCCGGCGAGGAAAACCAGCATGGCGAAACCGGTATTCTTCCAGACATCCAGGATAATGATAGCCGCCATCGCCCAGTGTACGTTGCTCAGCCAGGGGATCGGCTCGATACCGAAGACACCCAAGTAGTAGTTGATAACGCCCGTGTCTTGTTGATATAGGAAGCGCCAGATGACGGCGATATAGGTATGGGCGATGAGCACCGGGAAGAAAAAGATTGAGCGGTATAAATTGCGCATCAACACCGGCAGACGCCGGTTGAGCATGACCGCCAGGAGCAAGCCGATGCCAGCGTTGAAGAAGACCGCGAACAAGGTGAAGATGATTGTATTGATGTAGGATATGCGCAAACGGGGATCGGCAAACATCTGGGCGTAATTGTCCAAGCCGATGTAGGTTGAACCGCGCAGAAGGCTGAATTCCTGAAAGCTGATGCGCATCGATTCGATCAACGGGTAGAGGATGAAGATTACGAAGCCGATGTAAGTAGGCAAAATGAATAAATAGCCGACAAAAGCTTCGCGATGCTTGGGCGTCAGTTCAGGCAGGAGGCCGCTTTTCTGCATCCTCAGTCTTTCTACTAAGTTAGGGAAAGGAGCCTGCATAACTCACTATGCAGGCTCGTTCATTCTGCTGTGTGGATGTCGCCGTTCTAGCTTTCGGCCAGCCGTTCGGCCAGCTTGTCCATCGCGGCAGTCAATTCGATGTGCGCCATTTCCAAGCCCTGTTCGGGGGTCAAGGAATTGGCCATGATCTGGTCCATGTGGCGCATGAAGATGCTTTCTACCTCGGCGAAGTTCGCCGGCGACGGCACCGGTTTGATGTCTTCCAGGCTGCCGAAGAAGCGCTCCGCATGCTCTGGGAAGCTGTTGAAGAGCTCGTTCTCGGTTGCGCTGCGGCGGGCAGGCAGTGATGTGCCGACCGCGACCGCTTCCATGTCCGTTTCGAAAGCAGCCAGATCTTTAATCAACTCGAGCGCCAACGGGACGTTTTCAGTCGTCTTGGAGACCGCCCAGCCGCCCGAACCGAAGACGGTTGTGCCTTTTCTGTTTCTGGGCCAGGGCGTGATATCGACCGTGCGCCAATCGGTGGTGACGTAGGTATCGAAGGGCCAGCGTCCGGCGCCGGTCATGGCGGCCGTTCCAGCCATGAAGAGCTCGGTCATATTGGTGCCTTCAACCGAGGGCGCCACGCCGTGCTCATGCACCAGCGAATGCACGAACTTGACCGATTCCAGCATCTTGGGATCGTCCAGGTTGGATTGCGACCAATCGGCTGTCAGGGTCGCTGTGTCATTGGTGTGCCACCAGGGGGTTAAGCCGAAGTTGAAGTAAGGAATGGCAAAGCCGAACTGCTTGTCGCCGCCTTCGCCGTGGGTCAAGACCGACGCGGTTTCGAGGAAGTCTTCCCAGGTCCAATCCTCCGCCGGCGGATCCAAGCCCGCTTCTTCAAACTTGTCCGGATTGTAGTGGATGATCATATTGTTCCACTCGCGGGTGAAGTAGTAGGTCGTGCCATCCGGTCCTTTTAGGGCATCGTGCAGCACCGGCTCCACCTCATCGACGATCGCCTGCAGCTCCTCATCGGCGGCGATGGCGTCATCCATCGGCAGGACGAGGTCTTCAAAGATGGTCTCGCGCGTGCCTTCGATAGCAATGGCGATGATATCGGTTTTCAGGCCGCTGGCGGCGCGCAGCTTTAGGTTGGTGATGTAATGCCCCCAGCCTTCGGGCCAGGGAATGTAAAGGTCTTCGACAAGCACATTGGGGTAGCGCTCGTTGAAGCGTGCGATGGCATTGCCGAACATGCGCTGCTGCTCTGTGCCACCGAAATTATAGATGACCAGGTGGCCCGCTGTGTCGCCCGGCGGCGCTTGCGCCAGCGCAGTGCCGAGTGGCATGCCGTAGGCGGCGGCAAAGGCAGCGGCGCTACCCATGCCCGTGTACTTCAAAAAGTCACGGCGTGAAAGGTTTCTAGACATATCTCTACTCCCTCTATGCTAAAAGAAACTGCTGATAAGCGTACTCTCGCAATTGTATCACGGCGATGCCATGTTGCAAGCAACTGCATCAGCGGGAGAGGTGAATTGTGGATACAATCTACAATCCCGTCTTTCATGTAATGGTTGTTTCGGGCGACCGGATTGGTCGCCTACATCTGATTTGGCTCGACAATGGTATTTTCCTCCACACGCCCAATTAATTCACCACTCCGTGTCAGCCGAGCGCTTTGAACGGGTTTCGACTTATGGCGTCTATCGTTTATAATGTGGCACGGTGAGAGCAAAGCGCGCGCAGCGCTTCTGTGCGCCATCAATGAAAACAGAAGGGGAGTTTTGCATGGCTGAACAAGGGTTTACGCCCCCGACCAGCGAATGGTATCGCCCGGCCGCGGACATAGTCAAGCAGGCGAATGTGCCGGATTACGATGCCGTCTACGATTTGGCGCGGCAGGATCCGCAGGCTTTCTGGGCAAAACGCGCCGACGAACTCGAATGGTACAAAAAATGGGAAGTAGTCCTCGATGAGGGGAACAAACCCTTCTACAAGTGGTTTGTCGGCGGGAAGACCAATATGGCGCTCAACGCGCTTGATCGCCATGTGAGGACCTGGCGGCGCAACAAACTGGCGATCATCTGGGAAGGCGAGGCGGGCGAAAAGATCACGCTGTCGTACTGGCGGCTGTGGCAGGAGGTCAACAAATTCGCCAACGTGCTGCGGGGCATGGGCGTGAAAAAAGGCGACCGCGTCACCATCTATATGGGCCGTGTGCCGGAGATTGCGATCGCCATGCTGGCTTGCGCCAAGATTGGCGCGCCGCATAGCGTCGTCTATGGCGGATTCTCCGAGCAGGCGCTGGCGAGCCGAATCGACGACGCGCAAAGCAAAGTCTTGATCACCTGCGATGGCGCCTGGCTGCGCGGCAAGATTGTCCCGCTGAAGGACACGGTCGATGAAGCGGTCATGCGCTCGCCGGTGGTGCAGACGGTGATCGTCGTCAAACGAACGGGCCACGAGATCAACATGGAGCAGGGGCGCGATTACTGGTATCACGATTTGATGGCGCTGCCGATCGCCCGCCCCAATGCCGAGACCGAGGTGATGGACGCCGAGGATCCGCTGTTCATCCTCTATACCAGCGGCACCACTGGCAAGCCAAAAGGCGTTCTGCACACGCATGGCGGCTATCAAGTCTATATCTCGACCACGCTTGAGTGGGCTTTTGACATTAAGGAGGAGGATCGCTGGTGGTGCGCGGCCGATCCCGGCTGGATCACCGGGCACAGCTACATCGTCTACGCGCCGTTGATATTGGGCGCGACCAGCGTCATTTACGAAGGCGCGCCGACTTACCCGTATCCCGATCGCTGGTGGCAGATCGTGGCTGATTACGGCGTGACCATCCTCTACACGGCGCCGACCGCCATCCGCGGCTTGATGCGCTTCGGCGAGGCTTGGCCCGCGCGCCATGATTTGAGCAGCCTGCGCCTGTTGGGTTCGGTGGGCGAGCCGATCAATCCCGAAGCCTGGCGCTGGTATCATCGGGTGATCGGCAAGGAACAGTGCCCGATCATCGATACCTGGTGGCAGACGGAGACC
>JAAXID010000279.1 GCA_012270545.1 Anaerolineae bacterium
GGGGGGGGGGGGGGGGGGGGAGCGTCGGCTTGTCAAATTGAATGAGTGGGTACAGTCGCTAGTAGTCATCGCTTTTATTTCCTCAAAATGCGCGGGAATGGTGAATATATTAGGTATGCCCCTCTGAAAGCGACAGTGTCAGAAGCATCGTTATTATGGCTTCCACGTCTTGCGCAGGACGCGCAGCCAGTTGCCATGTGTCATCTTTTGGAGTAGCGTATCATCATAGCCAGCTTCTTGCAAGGCGGCGATGAGATTGGGCAGCTTCGAGACATCGCCAACCGCTTCCGGCACGCGCGCGCCATCATAATCCGATCCCAGTCCGACGCGCGTTTCACCCAGCCGCTCCACCAGATAATCGAGATGCCGCACCATCACATCCAGCGGCCGATCCGCGTCCCAGGCGCCATCTTCATTGAGGAAGCCGGTGGCGAAATTCAAGCCGACCATCCCGTCAGACTCCTTGATCGCGTCTAACTGCTTGTCGGTCAAGTTCCGCGATATCGGGCAGAGCGCGTGCGCATTGGAATGGGTTGCGACTAGGGGCGCATCGCTCAAGGCGGCCACATCCCAGAAGCCCTTTTCGTTCATGTGCGATAGGTCGATCATAATGCCAAGTTCGTTGCAGCGCCGCACCAGCCGCTTGCCGGCGTCGGTCAAACCGGGACCGATATCGGGCGATGACGGGAAGGCGATCGGCACACCGTGCGCGAAGATCGTGGGGCGGCTCCAGACGATGCCAAGCGAACGCAGCCCCGCTTGATAGAAGACTTCCAGCGCGTCGAGATCTTCGTCGATCGCTTCCGCCCCTTCGAAATGCAAGATGGCGGCAAAGATGTCGCTGTCTATGCAATCCTGCAATTCGTCAGCCGTTCGCACGACTTTGACTTGTCCGTCCGACTCGGCTTCAAGGCGGAACAGATCGGCAATCAAGCGCAGGGCAATAGGTTGCGAATGGGCTAATTCCACCGGGGGCGATGTGTAGGGTTTGCTCAAATCGGGCATGCTGTCGGGATCAATGCGCCGTTCCGGATTGGGCACGAAGACGGCGAAGAAACCGCCGGCGAATCCGCCGCGCCGCGCTCGAACCAGATCGATGTGGCCGCCATCCATCTCGCTCAAGAAATCGCTATATTCTATATCATCGTCCCGATAAAAGCGCAGCAAGGTATCGTTGTGACCATCAAAAATCGAATACTTGGACATAATCATAACTCCAGGTTCGCTAGGCACCCTCCGGCATCAGATTATGTCAGCAACCGGCACGCGGCGCAACTGCGGAAGAGGCTGGAAGCGCTGGAAGAAACGAAAAGCGCAGTCCGATTGAGCTGCGCCGTGAATTCGTTGCGTCTTCAGCCTTACTTGTCGTTATCGCAGCTTTCACGTCGCTTGCGCACTGGAACTGGCACTCGAGCAGGTTTGCGGGGGCGTTGAGCCTGCTGGTCAAACAGGTCATCGATTTCTTTGAGCATCCGCCGACCCATCTCCAGCAATTCTTCCCAGACACTGCGCTTGTGCTTCGCCACAGAACCGACCTTTCACGCCTCCGCTAAAGCTCTCAAGCCCGCCAGTGGACCTGAGGGGACTCGAACCCCTGACTTCCACAATGCCATTGTGGCGCTCTCCCAACTGAGCTACAGGCCCCTGAGATTGCGTATGTTAACGACGCCCGAGCGGGCTGTCAATAGACAGCGCTCTGTGAGAGTGGTGAATTGTGTGCATGGCAACCTATAATCTGTCTAAGGTAAAACTAGATGTAGGGGCGACTCTGTCAGTCGCCCGCATTGGCCGATTCAGGCTTCGGGTGATCCAAGGGTCGTGTAGGGCGCGTAGACACTGACCGTCGATCGCCCCTACAAGGCTTGATGGGTATTAGCTGTCTGGCGCCCAAATCCAGCTTGTCGTCATTCGCTCCCTCAGCGCTTCAGCGCCTCGCGCTCGGCCTGATACCGCTCAAGCAAAATCATGTCTTCGCTCGGCTCATCGTCCCAATCGATCAGCCGGTAAGACGTCGCCTTATTCCGCCGACGTTCGAGCGATTCGCGCAACTCGGTCAGCTCGTCCAACAGTGCGCTGAAGCGCTCCTCGTCTAATCTGATCTCCGAGAGCGCGCCCGTTTCCACCCGTCTTTTGCGCGATCGCCTCCATTTGTTCAGCAGATTCAAGGCCGCCGTCAGCACGATATGGACCGCCAAGATTCCCGTCCAGGCGGCGTGGAAGGGAAGCGGCACATCAGCCTGGTTAAAGATGAAGCCGGTTCGGTACATCAAATCGACAAAAGACCACCAGGTGTAGAGGATCGCCCCGACGTAAATGGCAACATGAAGGAACAAGATACCACGAAGCGTTATCAAACGTGGTCTGGTCCGCTTTCGCTTACGAGCCATTGATTCCAATCCCGGCTAGATACAGGCTTTGCTCACGATTTTACCGGATTATGCCCGCTACTTTTCTTAATTGTATCCGCAGACCGGGGGTTCTCACAGCATTCGCTATACCCGGACTGATCGCAGCAGGACAGCGTGCAAAATCGACGGGGAACGCGCATGCCAATCGATTCCAATCTGTGGCATAATGGCGGCAGATTTCCCAGCCTGAGAAAGGGAGAGCGATGGCAGAATCGACCCATCCATTAAACATTCTGGTCACCGGTGGCGCCGAAGGCGCGGGCTTGGCGACGGTGCGTGCACTGCTGCAGCGTGGACACAAGGTCGCGGCGACCGCCTGCAATGCCGAGGACGCCCTGGCTGTTCGGATGGCGGGCGCGCTGCCGGTGTTTCCCGATCTCGGCCGCGCCAGCGAGATATTGAGCATCTTGCAGATGACGCAAGCAGATGCTGTAGTCCATGCCGCACCGCAGTTCTACGGCGGCAGCCCGCATGCCAGCGATGACTGCGCCGAATACATGGATCAACTCGTCGAATTCACGACGGCGGTGACCGAGGCGGCGAAACAGCACGGGGTCAAACGCCTGATTTCGCTCAGCTTCGCCTATCTCTACGAGGCGGGCCGCGGGGCGGCAAAAGAAGGTGACCATGATGTGCGCGAGGGGGATTACGCGCCGATGCTGCAGGCGGAGTCCAGCACGCGCGAGAGCGGACTGAGCGGCTACATCATCCGCAGCGCTTACATCTACGGCGGAAACAGCGCCGACACGGCCGCCCTCGCCGACTCGATCAAACGCTCGCGGCGACTTCCAACCGGGGCGCGGCCCGCTTCCTGGATCCACGAAGACGATCTGGCCGCAGCGGTTGCGTCGCTGTTGGAAGCGGAAGAAGAACCGGAAGGCGTCGAGACGATCAATGCCGCCGCCAATACAGCGACGACGCCCAACGACTTCTGCGCTGCCCTCAGTCACGCGCTCGGATTGAATGAACCGAGTTTCGCAGCGGGCGGATTCCTGTCCATGCTGCGGGAGAGGTCCCTGCGCGACCTGCTGCTGGAACGCGAGATCATCGTCGATAGCAGTCAAATCAGAGAACGATTCGCTTGGCAGCCAAGGCACGAAACTCTTGAAAGCGGCCTGGAAGCGACAGCGCTCGTTTGGCGCATGAAAGACGCTGTCCATACTGAGGACTTTTATGGATACGAAGACGCGGCCGCGGCCGCTATCGAGTCTTTCGCCTATGACGTAGCCTTGCCAGAACCGGTCGCGGCCGAGGAAGCGACCACCGCCGAGACTGCAGCCCCGCCGGAACCAGCGCCGGTCAAAGCGGCCGCCCCACCCCCTTCTGACGGACCAACCCCCTGGAATGAGGACGAAGCCAAGCGCGAAGAGCGGCGCCGGCGCGCGCTCGAACGCAAGGCAAAACGCGCAGCCAAAAGTGCCGGAGGCTAGACGCGCGTGGTTGCACAGCTGAAGGGCCTGCTCTTCGACTTCGACGATACTTTGGTCGACTGGAGCGGCGTCCAGCTTGGTTGGCGCGAGATCGAAGCGGCTCGGCTTTCCCGTGTGCAAGAATACGTCCACCGTAAGACGCGCGCAAATTGGCTTAACACCGACTCGCTCCTGGACGCTTATCTACAGCGGACGCGTGTAGCTTGGGCGGAAGCGCGCCGGAGTCTGCGCGCCCCGCACATGCCGAGCATTCTCCTGAACACGCTGAAGGGGCTCGGTGTAGATACGGAGCACCTGGATGTTGACGACGTGTTGTGCGCTTACGATTGGAATGTCGTGCCCGGCGCGGTCGTCTTCCCCGATGTAACGCCCGTCTTGAAAGCGCTGCGGCTGGCGGACGTCAAGCTAGGCATCGTCACAAACGCCTCGCAGCCCATGGTGATGCGCGACGCCGAGCTAGTAACGCACGGTCTGATTGATTTTTTCCCCGACTGTCGCCTGTCGGCCGCGGACGCCGGCTACCTCAAGCCCGACAAGCGAATCTTCACCTGCGCGTTGGAACGAATGGGCACATCGCCGGAGGAGACGGTCTTCATCGGCGATAACCCGGAGGCCGATATCGCCGGCGCTAACGCCATGGGCATGCGCGCGGTGCTACGGCTGAATGGGCGCGTGGAGCGAAGGGCAGCTGGCGCGGCCTACAAGCGGGACCTGCTGGATACGCACCGCCGTCTCCATTCGCTGGATGAGTTACCGGCGATCCTGGACGAATGGTATCCCGGCTGGCGCAATGGTCGCGCGTGAATTCCCTCTGCATGGCGATCTTAATTTGATCGTAACCGGCTATCTCGAACCGAACCGACCGCGGATATCGCAGCAACTGGCGCTGCGGCTCGGTTTGGAAATGATCGATGTCGAGCGGGAGATCGAAGATCGACTCGGCGATACCGTCGACCATATGCGCCAGCTTTACGGCGAGCGGCGCCTGAAAGCGATCGAAACGCAGATCATGGACGAGATCGTCTTGCATCGCCGCGCCTTGATCCGCGTCTCCGGCAATACGCTGCTGAATAGCGGGCATCTGGCGGAATTGCAGCGAAATGGCGTGATCGTCTGCCTGGTGGCGTCGCTGGATTCGATTCTGCGGCGCATCCACCTCACGCTCGGCGCGCGCTATCACGACCCAGTTGAACGGTCGCGCGCCATCGGCGAGCTGCAGCGGGAATGGCGAATACGTGAAGTCGAGAACGTCGTCGAATTCGACGCGACCAACATCACCGAGGCAATTCTCATCGAGCGGATCCTGTCCTTCTGGCGCGACCTCGCCCTCCGACGCGGCTGAGACTGCGCCAATGCGCGCGCAGAAATTTAGAAGGAAACGCCGAGCAGGCCGCGGGTCACCTGGAAATCGTGATTGCCGACCAACTGATGCTTGGGGCTATGATCGCCCGAGAGCGTCGCCACCAGCAGACCGAGCAGTCGCTCGGCGACATCATCGCCCTCCTGCAAGACCGCGTCCAGGTCGTCGAGCGACGCCGCGCCGCCGCTAAATTGCAGCACCGGCACCAGCGGATGCCCCGCCAGCAGGTAACCGTCGACATATCCTAGCATGACCTCGACACCGCTCGCGCCCAGCCCCGCCAGCGTTTCGCCCCAATGCTGTCGCGGGTTCGCCATGATGTGGAAGCCGGCCCGCTTCGCCCGCTGCCCATAGCCCAAAGTGGCCGCCGGGCTCGCATTCAGGCCGAGCTCGGCAGCAAAGGGACCAGCGAACAAGTCGTCCTTATCCGAGGCGACCGCCGTACCGCCGCCGGCGACGATCGTCTTGCACAATGTCGCTAAGCCGCGGGCCACGTGAGCAGGCGGCTTAGCCTGGGTCAGCAGAGCGACGCGCAGCGCCTCGAGGCCGGCAATCTCTCGGCGTGGCGCGGCATCGTCGCGCAAGCGCTGGCCGAACCAGGCCACAATCTTGCGCATGACGGCCTCAATGCCGCCATCCAATTGAATGCTCGCCCAACCGTAGTCAGCCGGGTCCAGTCCGCGCTCCGTCATCATCTGTCGAAAATAGCTGTTATGCGTGATTTCGCAGCCATGCTCCAAAAGCAGCGCGTGCCGCAGCTTCGGGTGCTGCAAGTAGCCGATCTGCATATCTTTGTATTCGGGCACGACATTGCCGCCACAGCCCTCCGTATGCACCAGGGTGGCGAAACGGGAAAGCCCGCCCGCCCGCCCCATTTCCTCTGAATTGAGCGTATCCGTAGTCATTTTTGCGATCTGACCTGAGCACAAACTGGTCGGCATGATCAATCCAATTTGCTCAGTCGTCCATTCTCCATCGACGTTAAAGGCGGGTATCCGCACTTGCGGCAGAGCGACATCAGCAGGAATCGTGATTGGTTTACCGGAATAGCTTCGGTTCGCCAGCAAGGTGACGTTCGCCGGGCGCGTCTGCTGCCAATCGCGCCAGATCTGCACCTGATAATGCCCCGCCTTCTCGCCGGCGGAAGGCTGCCCGCTGGCCACATCCACCGTCAGCTCAAAGGTGCGCGCGCCCAACTCAGCGAGGGGCCTGCCCTCAAGATACTCGCCGGCGTTCACATCCATGTCCTCCCGCAGCAGGTTAAAGCGCGCGGTCGTGGTTACAAATTTGATCGTCGGCACAAAGGGGAAGTTGGTGATCGAGCCATTGCCGGTGACGAAGAAAATCATATTGCTGCCACTCGCCACCTGCCCGGCGATGCTCTCGAGATCGTTGCCCGGGCTATCCATGAAATAGAAGCCGCCGCTCGTCATCCGCTGGCCGTATTCAATCACATCGTGCAGCGGCACATCGGGATGGCGCTTGGCCGCGGCGCCCAAGGACTTCAGGTAAATGTTATAGAGTCCGCGATATTTGTTGCCGCCGGAGGGGTTGCCTTCCGCCGTTTCACCGTGCCAACCGACTCTTTCCTTGAAGCGCTCGACCATGTGCAGGAACTTGCGCGCGCACTCGACCCGCTCGACTTTATCCAGCAGGTAAGACTCGGCGCCGATGAGCTCATCCGTCTCTGCCAGGTTCGCCGAGCCGCCATAACGGATCACTTCTTTCGCCACCCAAGCCGCCAGTGGATTGCCACTGATGCCGGAAAAAGCATCGGAACCGCCACACTGCAAGGCGATCTTGAGTTCGCTCAAAGGCTGCGCGCTGCGCTCGACGCTGTTCACCAGCGGCAGCCAGTTCGCCAACAGATCCTTGAACCAGCGCACATTGGCTTCGAAGCTGGTCGACAATGAGTGAAAACAGTGGGTGACTTCCGCCAGCGGATAGCCATTCTCAAGCAGGTAATCCCGCAAATCGACGTTGGTGACCGCCTCGCTTCCAAAGTCAATCGCGGCGACAGCGCCCACGTTGGGATGCGCCATGAAGCCGGCCAGCGTCCGCAGCAGAACCTCACGGTTGTTTGGATCGCGGTGACCGCCCTCGGTATGGGCAATGGGCACGATGCCATCGACATTGGCATAGCCATCGGCCATGGCCGCTGTCAACTGCGTCAGCGTGCGGACGAAGCCCGCAACCAGAGACGATGTGCCCAAGACGACGATCATGTTGCGCGTGCCGACGCCGCGGCCGCCTCCCCGTGGATAACCCTCGAAACTGCGTCTGTCGCTGTGGCGCGCCAGCGGGGCCGCCGGGCGGAAAGCGGATTCGTCAAATTCATAGGCCGAGATCATGTTGTCGAAGTTCGGCTGCGTCGGGATGGCGAAGTCGAGATCGCGCCGCGCCAGCTCCACCTGCACAGCTTCGTTGATTACGTATTCACCCGGCTCAATTTCGCGGCTGGCGATGCCAAAGCGCTGCCCCCAAGAGGTCAATCTTTCGCCCTTCCTGATTTTCCGAACCGCGAATCGATGACCCTCCAACACATAATGAGACAGTGCAAAAGTCATATCGTCATGCTCGAGCGGCGTAGCGGCGGCCAGATCACGGATGGCGATGGCGCAATTATCGGCTGAAACGGGCAGGCGTCCAACTTCATTCAAATGAGGCATGGTATTGTCCTGTTTCCTTTTCGCGCGTTTACCGTAGAACGATAGGCGCGGCTGTTTGGCGCGAGCGAATACGCAGAGAATTTACCACATCGCGAAACCGAACGAAACGCGAACCTGCCAACTCAGCGCCAAGGCCGCTGCCGCAATCCCCTTGCATATCAAACTGATGTCTCGTATCGTATTGACCGGTGACGGCGCAGCGGAATGACTTCGCGCGATGATCAAGTTCATGATCCTATTCGGCCAACCGGAAGACGCCGAGAGCTTCGAAAATGTGTATCAAGATTTTCTGGCGCTTGTCGAACGCATGCCCAATATACTGCGCCGCCAGGTCGTGCACGTCACCGGCAGCCCGCAAGGGGCGCCCGAAATCTACCGCATACTCGAGCTTTACTTTGAATCGACGGACTTACAGACGGATGCGCTGATGTCGTCTGTCGGGCAGGAAGCCGGCGCTGAGCTCGCTCGCCTCCCCAAAGATTCCTATCAACTGCTGTTCACCGATGTTTACGAAGAAGAAGGTGGCAGTACAGCGCAGCCGGCTGCGGAGGGAGAAACGATTGTGGCGGATGAAGACCCGGCCGCGGAGGATGAAACGGTTTCCGACACGGTCTCCCCATCAAGCGCCGACTGACAGCAAAGCCGACAGACCGGCCACAAAGTCGTTTTTGCCCCCCTGCGCCGGGTGCCGCAGTTTCTGACAAGCGGTGCCGTCGGCGCAAACTGTCTCGTAGGCGACATTCCCCACGGCGATGACCCGCTCGAAGCTCCACATAGCTAGAATCCGACGTAGGAATACGGCACCCAGTTTGATTTCTGCGGCACGCGGTTTGCGGTTGCTGAGCGGCCGCCCCAGCCTGTGCGGATGAAAGGGAAAGCTGTTCCAAATGAAGGGCAGCGCGCCCAAATCCGACAGCGTACTCCAGACTATTGTCGCCGACTGCTCGCCATAAACGCGCTCGAAACCTTCATCGGCCACATCTCGGTAGCCCGCTTCTCGTCCAAACATATTGAGCGCAGGCAGGCCCTCTAGCAAAACCTTGCGGCTGGTCACCGGTACGCCGGTCAGACGGCAGCCGCGATAACCGGGCGCTTCCATTACCAGCAGCGTCTTCGGGCGCCGCGCCGCCATCGTCCGCAGATAAAGACGCAGATTCGACCGGCGAATGGCGTTGTTTGCGTCGCCGGGCGCATATTCGTTGAAAGTATCGGCCGCAGTTGCTGACTGTGCTAACGCGGCTATCAGCGCGTCAAATTGCCGCTCTGACGGGACAGTCACACAGCTGTCTTATTTTGATGCCTATGTGCCATACACACCCGGACTTGTCCTTACAATTATATTGACCAAGGCGTATATGATTATTTTTTCTTGCCCGGGTCTTTCTTTCCCTTGGCAGTCCACTGGCATTTCCCGTCAATATACTCTTCATACCTGTGACAAACAACGGTGCTCGGTTTGCAATTGCCTTTGTAGTCGTCTGAGCCTTTGCAAGACTCTTTGCCCGGGTCTTTCTTTTCCTTGCTGGTCAACTGACATTTCCCGTCAATATACTCTTCATTCCCATGACAAACAACATTGTTCGGTTTGCAGTCTCCAAACGCATCTTTAGAGCATTGTTTGTCTTTATCGTCCGCAAAAACAAGTAAGCTAGCAAACAATATGAAAAAGATCGACACTGTGTACTTCATCATGTTTCCCTCGCGAGTTCATTGGCTCTCGCTTAGCCAGTTAAAGGGATAAAGTAATGCATGCGCTATGTCACGCGTGTGACTGAGAGCAGTATAACAAGAAGTCAGGTTCCTGCCAAATCGTAGCGGCACCCTTGACATCCTGCTCATTGATTTACTTCCCTTATGGACGGGATTCGCCGATCCTCGAGCGGAAGCATATCCTCAGCGCAAGTATAGCATGGCTGGAAAAAGAAGCGCACGATCGCCAACCGGCCTTCTCACATCGAGCCGACTTGGAAAAGGATAGTTTCAGCATTATAGTAAGTACATAATGGAGAATCCGCAAAGCCCGCGCTTGACAGTTAATTCAGCCACAATCGACCTCGGGGCATTGGCGCGGTTTGCGCTGCTCATTTGCCTTTGGCTCGTTCCGGCTGTTGGCGCTGCGCAAGCTTCACCGCGCGACTATTCGATTTCGCCCCCTCGCGTTAACTATATCCCGGAGGGTAAAGTCGCTGTCGTCTCATTCACTGTGAGCAATCAAGGCGGCGACGCCAGCGAACCATCGCGGATCATCATCAGTGAGTATCAGTCCGGGCGTGTCGAAACCATCGAGCAACTGCCGCCACTGGCAGCCGACCAAGAACAGGACTTCTCGATTCAGCTGCCGCTGGCGAAGTTGTCATCGGATGGCATCATCTCGTTCAAGGTTGAGGCCGGTATCGATGAATTCGAGTTGGCGAACAGCCCAATCGCGCGCGACAATTCCCAGCTTTTTCACATTGATCGCTCCGAGGCCGCCGAAGCCGACGGCAATAACAGATCGTTGGATTCCGCCATACCGGTGGAAAGGGCCTTCGATCTTTATATCCCCATCGTCGATGTGGGCATCTTTTTCCTTGCGGACGGGATCCAACTGAATGACAGCCGCTATTCCGCTGGCGACATTCTGCGCGCCATTGGCTTGCTTGCGCTGGCACTCTTCTGCCTCTGGCTGCTCAGCCTGATCTTGCGCCTGATCTTCCAGCGACCGCCGAGGTTCGATGTATGGCAGCCGCCTTACGCGGTGAACAATTGGCAGGACCCCAACTCGGCGCCGGGACGCCGCCAAAGCTGGCAGTTCCACGCGCAGAACAGCGCTATCGCCGCGCCTAACGCGCCGGATCAAGTGACAGTCATCAAGCGGCTGCTGGACAAGCGCGGCCTCATCCTCGGCAGTTGGAAGATCAAGGCGATGCGCACTGTGCAATACGATATCTACGGGCGCGTCAATCGCACCGAAGTGCTCATGCCGCAGAAAATAATCAGCCAGCTCAATCGTGTTCTTCGCCGAGCGCCCAACTACGCCAATCATGAGCTGCACAAGGCGATAACGCCGATTGCGAAACGTCTAAGCAAGTACGCGCTCGGTCCTGTTGAGAAGCAGAACCTAATGCTGCCGTTCGCGCTCGACATTCGCTTCGAAGGAGTCGCCGACGACGTTCGCATCCAATTTGAGCTGTATCAATATCGCGACAGCGCCTGGCATCTCATCGATAAGTGGGAGCCCGAGTTTGGGCAGATCGGCGAGCATGTGCCGGAACACTTCACTTTCACGCTCAACGGTCAGCTATCGGGCGAAAGCAAGAAAACATTCAAGGAACGACTGCGCGCTGACATAACGCAATTGCTGACCGGGCTATTCGATCATCACCAGGTTGAAGACGGCGCAGCCCCGCCCGCCGATCCTGAGAGCTGGAAAGACTTGCCCAACACCCGGGAAGAGCCAGGGGAAGGCGCCCCGCTCGATGATGAGACCGACCCGAGCTCGATTTCCGGACGTTAAACATTCGCTTTCAATATCTATTAAGGAGACCAGGAAAATGCCCGCAACTATCCCAAATAACGTGAGAGACTTGCTCGAAAGACCGATCGTTGTCGCTTTCGCCACTAGCAATCCCGACGGCCAGCCCCAGGTGACGCCGGTTTGGGCGAGCCTCGAAGGCGATCAGGTCTGGATCAATTCAGCGATCGGGCGGCGCAAAGACCGCAACATCCGCACCAATCCCAAAGTGACCGTGATGGTCCTCGACCCGGAGAACAATTTCCACTGGGTGGAGATCCGCGGCGAGGTGGTCGAATTTGATGAATCGGATGCGGCTGTCGCCCATATCAACAAGCTCTCTGGCATCTACGCCGGCAACGACGACTATTACTCGTTCAATCCCGAGGGCAAAGGTAAAGAGCAGCGGGTCATCTACAAAATCAACCCGACCAAAGTCAACGGGATGTAGGCGCTTTCAGACCCGTCCAGCGCGACCGGTGTAGTCGCGCAAATAGAGAAAGTCATGCCCAATGCTGCGCTTGCTCAGCTTGGCGATATTGGGCATCGTGCGCTTGTAGTGGTTGGCTTTGACCCGCTCCCAAATCTGGCTGACGAAGTCGCGGTCAAAGCCTTCATCCGCCACTTCAGCGACCGTGTAGCGCTCATCAACCAGCAAGAACAAGACCTGATCGGCTTCGTCGTAAGTGAAACCCAGCTCATCTTCGTCCGTCTGCCCCACCCATAGATCGGCCGAGGGCGGCTTGTCGATAATCGAAACCGGCAGGCCCAGGTGCCGCGCCAGCTGACGCACCTGATACTTGTACAGGTCCGCGATCGGATGCAGAGCGACGCCGCTGTCGCCGTAGATTGTGCTGTAACCCAGCAAGAACTCGGTCTTGTTGCTCGTGCCCATGACCAAACCACCCCAAGCCATCGACTGATCGTAAAGCGTGATCATGCGCAGGCGCGCCATGATATTGCCTCTGCGCAAGCGGCTCATATCGGGGAAGCGCTCGATCAAAGGGTCAGCCATCTGACTGATTGACACAAAAAGATGCGGCAGGCCCAGGTCCTCGATCACGGCTTCGGCATCGCTGAGGCTCTCGGCGGACGATGTGGTGTATGGCATGCGCAAGGCTAATACATTTTCCGCACCGAGCGCCTCCGCCGCCAAGTAGGCGGACACCGCCGAATCGATGCCGCCAGACAGTCCGATCACCGCCCGCGTCATGCCCGCCTTGGTGATGCTGTCGCGGATGAAACCGGTCAAGATGCGAGTCGCGAGCTCGGCGTTGATCGTGAGGCGCGGCAATACGGACTTCATGTCGACGGTCTCTTCAGCCTTCGCAGCCGCCATCAGTACCGCCTTCGATTGGCTCAAGCGAATAATGCGTAATCTGATGCGGGTAGCTTTCGTTGACCTTCATCCGCATTCGCAGCCGCGCGCCGCCCTTTTCGCTCTTCATGATTAACTGGATGCCGTAATCCTCGGCCGTTTCGACCGCCGCCACCTTCAGGCGTCCGTGCAGCCGCCGCGTCGCTTTCAGGTCGAGCAAGCGCCGCTCGACTGGATTCTCCATCAGAACCAGATCATAATAGCCACTGTGCATAAAGCCGCGCAGTTTTCGAAAATCTCCGTCATTGTAATAACGCATCTGGGCGATGAATCGCCGCCCGGCTTTGCTCGCGCCGATTTTCGATTTCAGGTCGCCCATCACCAACCAAGCTTGTCTCTGCCCGCGCGCCATAATCGGCAGCCGGCCGGATTCCGCAGACTGCGCCATATCATAACACAAGCGCCGCAAAATCAAGTATCATTGCGATTAAACGGCTGACAAGGCGGCGGCATGACCGATAGATTGGCGGCAATTCAGCAGGCGCTGGACCGTTTCCAGAGAGACGAAGCGCGCGCCCTGTTGAAAGAAGAGCTGAAGGAGAATCCCAGCGCGGCCGCCTACTACCTGGCGGCACAAGCGGCGCTTTCGCAAGGAGACCGCGTTAGTTACCTGAAGAAAGCGCTGGAGATCAATCCGGAATATCGGCTTGCGGTCGATGAGCTGGCCGAAATCATGCCACTGGAAAAGGCCGAAGGAGCGCCCACAGTTGAGCCAGTTGCGTCGCCGGCGTCTAAGCGATCTGAGATCCGCCTGGCATCAGTTGGCAAGCGCTGGCTGGCGATAATACTTGACGGCTTCATCGTCGCCATCGCCACGGTCTTGCTGCTGGTGGCGGGCGGAGCCCTGGCGCCCCTAGATGCCGCCATGGCCAGCGCTGATGAAGCGATTGTGTCCGAGGCCTTGTCTAACTTTCAGTCCAACACCCTCACGGTGAATCTGCTGGTCAGCGCTATCTACAACGTCGCGCTCATGGTCTGGTTCAATGGTCAGACGCTGGGAAAGATGATGCTGCGCCTGCGTGTGGTCAAGAAACGCGGCGGTCGCATCACGATACTTGACGCCCTGCTGCGCAACGTCTTCGGTTATATGATTTCGCAGATTTTTCTGCTGGGTTATCTCTGGGCGCTATTCGATGCGGAGAAGCAGACCTGGCACGACAAGATGGCGGGGACGCTGGTAGTCGAGGAGCGGCGTATCACCCGCTGAACTCGATTAACTGCCGCCCCCATACCGCCGCACGCGCAAATCGCACTGCTCCTTATGCCCCATGAAGCCTTCGAGGTCACAGAGGCGGCTGCCATACTCGCCAATGAGCACACTCGCTGCTTCTGTCACGCGCTGATAGGTCACCGTCTTGATGAACTTGCCCACCCATAAACCACCGGTATAACGACCCGCTTTCTTGGTCGGGAGCGTGTGATTGGTGCCGATGATCTTGTCTCCGTAGGCGACGTTCGTTTCGGGACCGAGAAAGAGCGCGCCATAGTTGGTCAATTTCTCCAGGAAATAATCGGGATCGCGCGTCAGAATCTGCACGTGTTCGCTGGCGATATCATCAGCGACCTGCAGCAGCTCTTCATCAGTATCGACCAAGATGACCTCGCCGTAGTCGCGCCAGGCGACGCCGGCCAGATCCGCCGTCGGCAAGCGCTCCAGCTGACGACCGATCTCCGCTTCAATGCTCTCCGCCAGGGAGGGGCTCGTCGTCACAAGCACCGCCGGCGATGTCGGCCCGTGCTCCGCCTGCCCCAGCAAATCAACCGCGCAGATCTCGGCATCGGCGGTTTCATCGGCGACCACCAGCACCTCAGTCGGTCCAGCGAGCAGGTCAATCCCCACCAAGCCGAAGAGCTGTCGCTTGGCTTCGGCGACATAGGCGTTGCCCGGTCCAACAAGCATATCGACCGCTTCCATGCCCAGGGCGCCATAAGCCATTGACGCCAGCGCTTGCACACCACCAAGGATGTAAATCTCGTCAGCGCCACCGAAGTGGATGGCGGCGATGGTCGCGGCGGGCAGTTCGCCATTGATCGGTGGCGTACAGGCGATGACTTCCTTGACGCCAGCCGCCTTGGCCGTCACTGTGCTCATATGCGCGGACGCTACCATCGGATAGCGCCCGCCCGGCACATAGCAGCCGACGCGATTGACCGGGATGTTCTTGTGTCCCAAGACGACGCCGGGCAACGTTTCCACCTCGACATCCTTCAGCGCCGCCCGTTGCGCCAAGGCGAAGTTGCGCACCTGCTCCTGCGCGAACTTGATATCGGTGATCGCCTGCTTGGGGAGGGCGCCGATAAGGTCTTGAATCCGCTCGTCGCTCAACTTGAAGCTCGGCGGATTCCAGTTGTCGAACTTCACTGAAAGTTCGCGCACGGCCTCGTCCTTGCGCACCGCGATATCCGCCAGTATGCCACTTACAGTCGCCTGTACCTGGGCGTCGGCATCTGCTTTTTGCTCAATCGTCTTGCCACGTTTGATGTATCGAATTGCCATGCGGTTCCTTAAACAGTTTCACTATCCTCGCGGATTCAAAATGCTAACAAGCGACACCTCGATATAGCGCTCACCGAGCTCAATGCACGGGCGAAGTTTCACGGACGCCCGTCTCACGTGCCCCCGCGCCGACATTCAGACGGGAAAACCGCAAAACCGTGAAGTTCGGGTTGGCGAATTCACCGTCGATTCGGAGTTCCGGAAATTCCGCGAGCCACTCTTGGATCATTTCGCTTTCCTCGAACCGATCTGTATCGTCCACGATAACAGCGGCGCTGTCAGCAAGGTAATTGTGCAGTACAGCCATAGCCGGATAACGAATTTTGGGGTGCAAATGCCCCGAAGGTCCATCGACAAAAAGAAGATCAATGGGTACATCCGTGGATAGATCCGCTAATGCGTACCAATAAGGGACATCACTATCGACCGTTAAGCGTTCGAAGCGCGCCTCAATTACATCCGCGTATACATCCAGCCCGTGCTCGCGCAATTGGCGTCGCGTTCTGGCAGCATAACCCGCATGATCTTCCAGCGAACAAAGCGTTCCTTGGCCGGATTCTTCTAAGGCATAGGCCATCACCAACGTAGAGAGGCCGCTTCCCAACTCTAGCGCGCGATTTGGTCGTTCCTCGAGAATAAACCGCCTAAGGCATTCCAGCAATTCAACGCTGGCCATATAGCTCTCCCAGCGGGGAAGCGGGCGCCTCGGAGTTACTAAAGTATTCAGCATATATGCGTTTGCTTGTTGAACTCCAGCTTCCCAATTCCGGTCGCGCCGTACGCCTGTCCTCAACCATTGAGCGACGTAAACAAGACTTACAGATGCAATACCGCCCAAAAGTATCATGGAATAAAAAAGCCCATGCTCCCCGAGCATGCTTCGCAGAATGAGTGAAGCAATCGCCCATCCGGACCAAACGACCAGCGCATAGATATATGGGCGCCAACCTTTGCTGATGCGGTTGCACAATCGCCCTCGCCAATACGGTTTTGAACGAATGAACTTCATAGCGGATTCTGCCCTAACTCCACAGGCGCTCGCTCGCGATCCGCGCGCCTTCCGCCAGGGATCCCAGTTTCGCATAGGCGATATCGGGATGTATCGCGCCAAAACCGGCAAAGGTGCCGAAGCCGCAGTCGGTGCCGGCGAGAACGCGCTCTTTGCCGACGATGTTTGCGTAGCGCTCGATCCGTTCCGCCACGAGCTGCGGATGCTCTATGAAATTGGTCGTGGTATCCAGCGCGCCCGGAATTAAAACCTTGTCATCGGGGATATCCGCCTCAGCCCAAATTGTCCATTCATGCTGATGGCGCGGGTTGGAGGCCTCGAATTGAATCGCCTGCGGTTTCGCCGAAAGAACAATGTCGATGATCTCGTCGAGGGCGACATCACGGTGGTGCGGTCCTTCATAATTGCCCCAGCACAGATGGAGCCGCGCTTGCTCGGCGGGCACGTTTTCCAGCGCGTAATTCAGCGCCTCGACCTGCGCCGCCGCCGCTTTCAAGAAGGCCGCGCTATCCACATCGCGGAAGAGGATATGCCGCCCCATCGCCAGATCGGGGCAATCCACCTGCAGGATCAAGCCCGCTTCGGCGATCTTCTCATATTCGACCTTCAGCACATCGGCCAGCGCCCAAAGATACTCTTCTTTTGTGGGATAGTATTCGTTGGGCTGGAAGCCGGCGACAACGCCGGGCGAGGCTGAATTCATGAAGGCTTCGGCCGCGCCTGATTCTTCCTTCGCCGCCAGCAAATTGGCGATATCCTTTTCCAGCGGCGCCAGATCTTTGATCGTAATCGCGTCGCGTACGACCGGACGGTGATACTTCGGCGTACCGCCGGCCTCTGCCAGGCGCTGCTTGTAGGCGGGATAATCATCAAGATCCTGCGGCGTCGCGCGCGGCACATCAGCGATTTCGAAGCCGGTAAAGCGATGCCGCATATAAGTGACATAGCTGATCTTGCTCATCTCGCCATCGCTGATGACATCGACGCCAGCATCAACCTGCTTCCGCGCCACTTCGCGCACTGCCCGCCGCATTACCCGGTCGAATTCAGCTTGGTCATAGTCTTCGTCAGCATCCTGCGCGAACAACTGATCGACTACATATTGCGGCCGCGGCATGCTGCCGACATGGGTGGTGAGAATGCGTTCCGTGCTGCTTCTCATGGCTGCTGTCCCCTCTCTAGCGCGGCGGACGGAAGTCCTTTAGTTCGCCCCCGGTCCGATCGCGGAATGTCTTCAAAAGGTAATCGTTCTGCGCGACCTTCTGCGCCTCATAATCGGGCGGATGCACCATCTTGCCGCGTTCGTCGGCTTCATAGCCGATTGCCGCTGCCGCCGACTCGATCTGCGGCGACCAATAAGGATCCTTGCCCTCGAACACTTCATGCGCCTCGAGCACAGCATAGATCCAGCCGATCTCATCACCCGAATACTCAAAGCTGCGATACATGCCCGGCGGCAGCGAAATCATATCCCATGCGTTCAAGACGAATTCGCCTTCAACATTTTCCGGATCGTCTTCATTGCCCCAATAAAAGGTCCAAGGCCCTGTGAGCATGAAAAAAGACTCGACATAATCATGTGTGTGCCAGGCGGGTCCGCAACCGGGCGGCGCCCAAACCATGCCTATCTGATAACGATGCGGCTCGGTGATCGCGCGGCGGATGCTATAGTCAGGATTCTCCGATGCCGTATCGCCGATGACAGCGTAGTTCATGCGCATATGCCCAGGCAGCATGCTATCGATGAACATGATCGGAATGCCCTTTTGCTTGAGCTCCTCAAAGCGCATGACGCGCGCCGCCATGCTTTCCTGCGTTTGTTTTGGATAGTTCATGTCTATTTGGCTCCTTTGGGATACTAGCAGCCGCGTTAGGATACTGCTGAAGCGTACCGAGAAACGTAGGCACTGTCAATCAGTGACCGGCGGCATACCTTATGTTTGAAGTATACCTCCGAAATCGATTTCGTCAATATTACAGAAGTGTCGAATTTTATGGATCTAGCCCAGTTCCCGACGAGGTCGTAGGGGCGGCTTAGTAAGTCGCCCGTCTTTTTGTTTCGGCCGTCGCGGGCGACCCGATAGGCCCCCCTACGTCTGGTTAGCCTCAACTGAAGATTTGCTGCCGCGTATGCCCACAGAATTCACCACCCTCATATTTACATCTGCGCTCAAAATTAGCGCGCTACCAACCAGAATCCGTCGGTCGAAGCAAGAAAAATGTAGCGAGCGAACGCGCCGACCAGCATCAGCGAGACCGCCAGCAAGATCGTACCGGACTCGCCCGCTATCATTTGCGCGCGATGATCAGCGTGGAGAAATTGAACGCCCAGGGCAATCCCCGCTTCAATACCGTGCCAAGCGATTCGGCCAGCGCATTTGTCCTGTAGTAGCCGGGCTTCCGAAACATGCCGCCCAAGCCCCATAAGGTAAAGGAGTGGCTCGTGGGCTCCGCGTGGATATCCTGAAAGCCCGCCTGAGACACAATATCAATCAATTGTCCGCAGGTATAAGCACTTTCATAAAACTCATCGTTGGTGAGCTGGCCCGCGCCCGTTAGCCGGCGCTTGAGTTGAACAGCCCGATAAACGACATTTGGATACGGGATCGTCAACACCAGTATGCCGTCCGGCTTAATCACGCGGTAGGCCTCGGCAAGCGCGGGCAGCATCCCCTCTTCGAAGTGTTCCAATACGCCGAATGACAGATAACTGCCGAAGCACTCATCGCGATAGGGCAAGCAATGGACATCGCCCCCAGTCAAGGGCAAGGTCGAGTCAAAACGGCGCGAATCACGCAAGGCGTTCTGCGCATAATCCAGACCAAGCACATTGTAGCCAAGCGCGCGCAACGAGATCACTACGGCGCTTAAGCCGCTGCCCGCCTCAAGATGCAGTTCCCCTTTGGATAAGAATGGAAGATAAGCGCGAATTATTTCCTGGGCCCGTTCGTAGCGCACCGCCTCGAGCTCAAGCTCAATCGTCGACTGATCCCAGATCTGTTCCCACGCGACTCTCGTACTATCGTAACGGGCGCTTCCTTCTGGCATCTTTAGCGTCGCATCCTAGTTCTTCATTTCCGATTCTAGACGTTCTTCCGCGTTGAAACAATTCGATCAGATCACGCGCGTATCCGCTTCCCAGATCAGCATGCATTCGCCGACCAACATCAGCGATACGGCCAGCAATATCGTACCGGACTGACCCGCCTTCTGTCGCGCAAATTCAAGCGCGCGCGGCAAATCATCCGCATAAGACAGATCCGCATTAAGCTGCTGCGCGGCGGCCAAAGCCTCCTCCCGTGTTGGGAAATGCGTATTCGGGTTGATGTCGGTCTCGGTGATGATCAGCGACTGGCTGACCCCAGCCATCACCCGATACACGCCGGCGTAATCACGGTCGCGCGGCACGCCGACGATGGATATAACCGGCTCGCGCAGACGCTCTCGCACACTGTCGACGAAGGACTCAGCGGAAGCCACGGTGATCGCGCCGTCAACGAATATCGCCGGGTTCGCTTCCAACTGCTGCACGCGCCCCAGCCATTTCACGCTGCGCAATCCGCGCCGAACAGCGTCGATGAAGGCGGGGGATTTGGGCGAGCCGCCACCCAGGTTTTTCTGAAGCGCTTCGACCGCCCGAATCGCCAGAGTCCCGTTGGCGATCTGATAGCGTGCCAGCAAGGGCAAGAACAACTCGCCATAAGGATGCAGATGGATCAACTGGCCCCGCGGATGGTCAGTCAAGTGTTTCGCCATATCAGCAGACGAAATGCAAGTGAGAGACGCGCCCTTCTCGCTGGCTTCGGCGCGAAGAACTTCCATTGCCGCCCGCTCTTGAGGCAAGGACAAGGCGGCGCCGCCTTCCTTGATGATGCCGGCCTTATGCCAGGCGATTCGCTCCAGGCGGTTGCCAAGCAGCGCGGTATGCTCCAGCATGATCGGCGCGAAGACGGCCAGCTTGTTCGGCACCACCGCGACATCATCAAAGCGCCCGCCACGCCCAACCTCCAAGACGGCAATGTTTACGTTCCGCTCGTTGAAGTGACGCAGCGCAATTGCCAGGAATATCCCTTGCGGGCTCAGGTACTGCGAGGGAGGCAAGTCCCTCGTGATGCTATTGATACATGGCTGCAGTTCATGCAGGATGCGCAGAAAGTCCTTTGTTGGGATCATCCGCCCGTCAACGCGAATCCGTTCATTCCAGTGCACGAGATGGGGGCTGGTGATTGTGCCGACTCGCTGCCCTAGCGACTCAAGCAGCTTAGCCATAATGGTCGTGACCGAGCCTTTGCCGCGGCTGCCAGTGACGACAGCGTACTCGCGCGCTTCGGCCAGCAGGTTCGCCTGCTCCAGCAGTCTGCGGGTCAAAGTGACATCGCGTGTACACTCATCGAGACCACGCGGCGTCCCATCAAGACGTCGGCGCGTTTTGAAAATGTAGTGGATCGCCTCATCCATCAAATCAAACATCAGCCGGAACCCATCTTTCGCCACAGCCACAATCATAGCGAATGAAGCGCAGCATCCCTAGCCCACGCCAGGAGGAGCCAAAAACTAGAGGCCAGCCGATATCGCAAATGCCATTGACACTATGCTTATAAGAGCCTTTCGGCTAGATTCTGTTTAGTGACTCGATGACGAGCCCGTCCATCATGTCCGAATCCGCAAGCCTCTCCGGCAGCGATGCGAGACGCGCCGCGCGCAACATCAGCGCATTGATGATCGCCAGCATCATCAGCAAGGGCGCGCTTTACATTTGGCAACTGGTGCTTTCGCCCTGGCTCGGACCCAGCGAATACGGGGTTTACGGCACAGTTGGCGCTCTTATTGTGAACGCGGCCGCCGTCGCCAGTTTCGGCATGGGCTTGATCGTCATCCGCGATGTCGCGCGCGCTCCACATAAAGCCGGCAAATATTGGGCGGCAATGCTCTATCTTCAGACGGTTCTGGCGCTCTTCGCCTACGTCGCCATGAACGGAGTCGCCGTCGGCTATAGCGAAACCGTGCGCGCTTTTGCCGCGCTGGCTGGCATCAACCTCTTTATCGATCTCTTTGGCAATATGGGCCACGACTTGCTGATTGCGCGAGAAGATATGGTCAAGACCTCCTCGGTCGAAATCGTCCACATCTTCTTTCGCATTGGGTTCGCCCTGCTGGCGCTGACCGCCGGCTGGGGACTGCTGGGCGTATACGCCGCCGCCATCGTCTCTGGCTTGGGCCGTTCAGCCATTCTGGTTTACTTCAATTTTCGCGCCGGGATTCGACCCGAATTCCCCTTCGACCGCGGCATCGCCCGGCCTCTGATCATCAACAGCGCGCCCTTGGCTCTATCTGCATTTCTGACGCTAGCGTATCAACACTCCGATAAGCTGCTGACAACGGGCATTCTGGGAGAACGCGTCACCGGCTATTTGACCGCCGCATTCATCATCAACTTCGGCGTGATTGAGCTGTTCAGCACAACGGTCCTGGTGGCGGCATACCCGCTGCTCGCGCGCTACTATGACGATGGGAAGAATCCCTTCTTCGGCAGCATGATCGAAAAACTCGCTCGTTATACATTGGTCATCGGCATCCCGCTAGCAATGAGCATCAGCATTCTCGCCGACAAGATCATGGCGCCCTTGCTTGGCGAGGCCTACGCGCCCTCGGCCGGCATCTTGCGTCTGCTGATCTGGTACACCGCCATCACGATGTTCGGCAACGTGTTCAGCACGGGCCTGCTGATTCAGAATCAACAGCGGCGTCTTCTGCTCATCCGCGGCGCCGGGCTGGCGCTCAATGTGACCCTGACCGCAGTCCTGCTTCTCAATTGGGGCGACCCGCGCGGCGCCGTCATCGCCTCGATCATCGGCGAAATCCTGGTTGTCTTTCTGCTCCTTAAAGGCTTTCGCGCCAGCGGCTGGACCTGGCTCGGCGTCGCCAATAGCGCCTTGCGATTGCTGATAGTCGCGCTTCCTACCGCGCTTACGCTGCTGCTCCTGCGCGAACAATTCATCATCCTTCCCTTGCTCGGCAGCGCGGGCGTCTACCTGGCCGGCTTCCTGTTGGCTCGCGTCTTGCGCGCGGATGATTGGGATTTACTCTACCGGCTGGCTGCGTCTGTGCCCGGCGGCGGCTTCCTGTTGCGCTTCTGGCAGCGCGACGTAGAACTGAGCTGGTGAGGCGCAGATGCGCATCCTTCACTTGACGCCGTACTATGCGCCCGCTTATCCCTACGGCGGCGTCGTGAGATCGGTGGAGGCGATGACCTGCACTTTAGCCGAGCGCGGTCATCGTGTCACGGTCTTGACCACCGATACCTTCTCACGGCAATTGCGCTACAAAGGCCCCGCGGATGAAGATTACTGCGGACTGGGAATACGGGTCATTCGCCGTCCAAATGTCATCCCATGGCTGCGGGCAAAGCTGAACCTGTCTACACCGCGAAGCATGAAAAGGACGGCGCAGTTACATCTGCAATCGGCCGATATCTTGCACGTCCATGAGTTTCGCACTTTAGAGAATCTGCTGGTGACGCCCGTTGCGCACAGGCTGAACGTGCCGATTGTGCTCTCGCCGCATGGCACGCTCAACCAGAATACCGGCCGCGGATTGCTGAAATCCGTCTGGGACCGCCTGCTGGGCGTCGGCGTCGCCTTGCGCATCGATCATGTGCTGGCTTTGACTGAAACGGAATTGGCTGAATCTCGAAGGCTGTGGCAAACCTTCGGCCGCCGTCATGCGCCGACTACATTCAGCATTGTGCCGAATGGCCTTCGCCTGGATGAGATAGCCGGGGGGCCGTCCATCGCCGATTCTTACGCGATGCTGTACATGGACAAAGGACCGACTGTCGCCTATCTCGGGCGCCTGCAGGCGCGCAAGCGCATTGATATCCTGATCAAGGCCTTTCGCGCGGCTGATGTGGAAGGTTCGCGCCTTGTCATCAGTGGACCCGACGAAGGCGTGATGGCGAGCTTGGAGGCGCTGGCCGCGGGCGATGAACGCATCATTTTCACCGGCTACATTGGCGGTGAAGCGCGGTTGGCTTTGCTGAACGTCAGTGATGTCTTCGCCCTGCCCGCCACTGGCGAAGGACAGTCGATGGCGGTGCTGGAGGCGATGGCCTCCAATTCGCCCGTTGTTTTGTCGCCCGGATGCAATATGGACGAAGTAGCGCCCTTCGGCGCCGGCTTCGTTGTTGAGCCGACGGTGGATGCCTTCGCCGAAAAGCTGAGGCTGCTTTTGACCGATCAAGCTTTGCGCAGCCAGATGGGCCAGCGAGCGCGGCAGCTCGTCGAAGAGCGATATTCCTGGGAGAAGATTGTCGATCGCTTGGAAGATGTGTACGCGAGACTGCTCAATTGAAACTGAAATATCTCAGACGTAATTCTTATGCTCACACGTTATCCTGCAAATGTATCATGCGAAAATTATGCGGCACTATACAATAGTTATTGACCCGACCATGGCAGTGAGTCATCACCTGTGGCAATGAAGGACTATCCATGATCCGATTCGACCGATTCACCGAACGCGCGCAAGACGCCGCCGCCCGCGCTTACGAAATCCTCCACCGCTACGGCCACTCGCAGGTGGACACCGAGCACATCCTGCTGGCGCTGCTTGAACAGACCGATGGCGTTGTGCCGCAGATCCTAGAGCGGCTTGCCATCGATATCGGCGCGCTGCGCTCTCGCGTCGATGATGTCTTGCAGCAAAGCCCGCGCACGGCGACGATCTACGGTCAAGGCACGAATCAGGTCTTCATCACGCCTCGGCTCAAAAGCATCATCGACCGCGCCAACGAAGAAGCGAATCGGCTGCGCGATGAATACATCAGCACGGAACATATTTTTCTCGCCCTGCTCAGCGAGCGCAACACCGACGTCGCCAACACGATGGCCGAGTACAACATCACCCGCGACCGCGTCGCCGATGCCGTCAAGGATATCCGCGGCGGCCAGCGCGTCACCGATCCGCAGGCCGAAAGCCGCTACCGCACGCTCGAAAAATACAGTCGCGATCTGACGCGCATGGCGCAGGAAGGCAAGCTCGATCCGGTCATCGGGCGCGACAGCGAAATCTTGCGCGTCATCCAGGTGCTCAGCCGCCGCACCAAGAACAACCCGGTGCTGATCGGCGAAGCCGGCGTCGGCAAGACCGCCATCGTCGAAGGCTTGGCGCAGAAGATCGCATCGAACGACGTGCCCGATCTGCTGTTGGGCAAGCGCGTGCTCAGCCTCGATTTGAGCGGGATGCTGGCCGGCAGCCGTTTCCGCGGCGAATTTGAAGAGCGCCTCAAAGGCACCATTGAAGAGATACAGCGCTCCGAAGGCGAGATCATTCTCTTCATCGACGAGCTCCATCAGGTTGTAGGCGCCGGCGCGGCGGCGGGCGCGATGGATGCTGGCAACATGATGAAACCAGCCCTGTCGCGTGGCGAATTGCAGACCGTCGGCGCCACCACCATGGACGAATACCGGCAGCATATCGAAAAGGACAGCGCGCTCGACCGGCGCTTTGCTCCCATCTTTGTCGAAGAGCCGAATGTTGAGGACACCATCGAGATGCTCTATGGCATTCGCGATCGTTACGAAGCGCATCACAACGTCAACATCGCCGATGACGCCATCGAAGCGGCCGCCAGATTGTCCGCCCGCTATTTGACCGAGCGGAAACTGCCGGACAAGGCGATCGACCTCCTGGACGAAGCCTCCGCCAAACTGCGCGTCGCCCTCTTTTCCATGCCACAATACCTGAAGAGTATGCGCGAGACCATCGATCAGTTGGCGTTGGAAGAGCAAGCCGCCGGCTTGTCGCGCGATTATGAGCGCGCCGCCGATTGCAAGATGCAGCGCATTAAACTTGAAGAAGAATACGAACAGGCGCATCACGAATGGCGGCGAGAGAATACGCTGGACGAACTCGTGACCGCCGACAACGTGGCGCAGGTGGTCGAACAGTGGACCGGCATCCCGGTGCAGAGCATGCTCGAGACCGAATCGGAGAAACTCTTGCGCATGGAAGAGGTCATAAACGAACGCGTCATCGGTCAGGAGAAAGCGATCGCCGCCCTCGCCGATGCCATCCGACGGGCGCGCAGCGGTCTCAAGGATCCCAAACGCCCAATCGGATCCTTCATTTTTCTGGGATCCAGCGGGGTCGGCAAAACCGAATTGGCGAAAGCGCTGGCTGAATTCATGTTCGATGACGAAGACAGCCTCGTCCGCGTCGACATGAGCGAATATCGCGAGAAGCACACAGCCAGTCGGCTTTTCGGCGCGCCGCCTGGCTACGTCGGCTACGAAGCCGGCGGCCAATTGACCGAGGCGATTCGCCGCCGCCCCTACCGCGTCATCCTATTCGACGAGATCGAAAAGGCGCATCCCGATGTCTGGAGCGTCTTGCTGCAAGTTCTGGAAGATGGCCGCATGACCGATGGCCAGGGGCACACGGTCGACTTCCGCAACACCGTGCTAATCATGACCAGCAACCTCGGAACCGAATTCGCCCGGCATGGCGGCGCGCTGGGATTCTTGCCGCACGACGACGAAGCGGTCGCCGACCACCGCAAAATCGAAAAAGCGATGCGCGATACCTTCCGCCCAGAATTCCTCAATCGTATTGACGAAATCATCATCTTTGAGCCGCTCACGCTGGCTGCGGTCGAGCAGATGGTCGATCTTCAGATACGTGACTTGGCGGAGCGAATGGACGAATCGGGCCTAGCGATTCACCTGACGGAGCCGGCGCGTCATTGGCTGGCGAAACAGGGCTATGATCCGCAATTTGGCGCCCGCCCCCTGCGCCGCGCCATCCAGCGACATATCGAGAACCCGCTGAGCATCCACTTGCTGCAAGGCGATTTCAGCGCCGGAGATTTGGTCCTCATCGACGAAGAGGAGGACCGGCTCGACTTCTCGCGCCACCACGATCAGGCGAGCGACTTCGCTGAAACGGCGGCAGCGCCGCAGGACGATTTCGGCGACGTCTATGAAAAACGCTATTCCGCCCGCGATTATTACGACGCGCAACACGACGACGAAGACTTCGCCGACTTCCTGTCACAGACCGATGACGACGAATTCGATCCCTTCCCTACTCCGCCAAAGCGGCGGCCTCAGGATGTCGAGGGCTACGACTGAGCGCCGCCCAATCGTTTCACCGCAACTGCGCGCCGGCTCATAGCGAGGGACAGCGCCGCCTTCCGCTTCGAGAGGCGGCCATTTCCATAATCGAATTGTCATTTGACTATGTACGCTCAATGGCTATAATTGCCTGGCGCAAGTTGAGCAAGAAATGGAATTCGCCATGAGCCTAGAAGAACGCGGGGTGGACGAGGAGTTGTCCGCAGAATCTTCGTCAGCCGAGTTGTCGACAGCCGAAAAACCTGAACCCGTCAACATCGTTGACGCCACTTCAGAGGACGCAGCAGCGGTCAAAGAGGCGGAAGCGGCCGCGCCGGCCGAGACCGTCAACGGCACGAAGGCCGCTGAGACGCCGGTGGACGCAGCGGCAGAAGCCCAATCCGCCGCGGCGGAAGAAGGCGAGCCCGCAATAGCGCAAGGGGAACCGGCGGAAGTCGCGACCCTTGGCGGCGCTGCCGAAGAATCTGCCACCAGCGAAATGATCGCGGAGCAAGCGGCCAAGCCCGCTGAAGCCGTAGCTGAGGCAACCGCGCCAGCCGCCGAATTTGACGCGCCGCCGCTGGAAGAAGAGACGAAAAAAGAACCACCCGCCGAAGAACAATCGAGATTCAAACGCGGTCAGATTTATAGCGGTGTCATCAGCAGCACCAAGCCAACAGCGGTTTACGTCGACCTCGGTGAAGGCGACCAAGGCGTCGTGCCCGGCCGCGAGCTGGAATTGATGACGCGCAAAACGCTCGAATCGCTGGTTGCCGGCGCCGAAATAGATGTCTACGTCGTCAACCCGCGCAACCATCGTGGCGAGACAATTCTCTCAATCAATCATGCGCTGGAAGAACTTGACTGGCGCAATGCCGAGGACTTCGCCAAATCGAAAGAAGTCTATGAGGCTTTGATCGGCGGTTACAACAAAGGTGGCTTGATCGTGCGCTTCGGTCGCCTGCGCGGTTTCGTGCCACAGAGTCAATTGGCGGAAGAGCGCGCCAGATCGATGTCCGGCGCGACGCCCGAAGAACGCTACGGTCCCATGGTCAATCAGCCGATCGGCGTCAAGGTGATGGAAGTCGATCGGCATCGCAACCGGCTGATTCTGTCCGAACGCGCCGCCCTGCGGGAAGTGCGCCAGGCGCGCAAAGAAGCGCTAATTGCCGAGCTAAAGGTCGGGGAAACCAGAAATGGTGTGGTCGTCAGCCTGGAGAACTTCGGCGCCTTTGTCGATATCGGCGGCGGCGAGGGTCTGGTGCATCTCTCGGAATTGGCTTGGGGGCATATCACGCACCCCCGCCAGGCGGTGAATGTCGGCGACGAAGTAGAGGTCGAGGTCATCAGCATCAACCCGGAGGCGAAACGCATCGGGCTGAGCCGGCGCCGCGTGATCAGCGAT
>JAAXID010000066.1 GCA_012270545.1 Anaerolineae bacterium
GCCGAAGGGCTCATCCATCAGCAGCACCGACGGATCGAAAGCCAGCGCCCGCGCGATCGAGACGCGCTGCTGCATCCCGCCCGAAAGCTGCCAGGGATAATGGTTGGCGAAGGCGCCAAGCTCCACCATATCCAGCATGGCTTGGGCGCGCTTCTGTCGTTCCGACTTCGAATAGCCCATTATCTCCAGCGGGAGCTGCACATTCTTCGTCACGCTGCGCCACTCGTAAAGCGTCGCCGCTTGAAAGACCATGCCATAATCGCGGTCCAGCCGCGCGCGGTCGGGGGATTTGCCATTCACCACCAGTTCGCCGGCGGTCGGCTGAATGAGATCGCCGACCAGCCGCATCAAAGTGGACTTTCCGCAGCCCGATGGACCGATCAAAGAGATGAATTCACCCGCTTCGATCTCCAGGTCGATATCTTGCAAAGCGATCACTTCTTCGTCCGTATCCGGATTGAAGACCTTGTTGATACCCTGCGCCGAGATGGCGATGCCTCTTGTCTCAGTTGACATTTTTCGCTTCTGCCTAATCTGAGCTGCGGATGTAACCGCGCAATGCCAGGCCTTCGGCCAGGTTGACCGAGACGAAGAAGAGAATGCCGACCGTCGCCGCCATCACGATTGAGGCCCAAAGCTTCGGCGTCGAAACCAGACTGTAATCCGAGCTGAAGTCGAGAATCGCCCGTCCCAGCCCATCGCCGATGCCGGAGGGCAACTCGCCGATGATCGCGCCGACGACGCTCGCCGTCGCCGAGACTTTCAACGCGGTGAAGATATAGGGCAGCGCCGATGGCAGACGCAGCTTCCACATTATAGTCCAGCGGCTCGAGGCGTAAGAGCGCATCAATTCAACTTGTTCCGCCGCCGGCGATTGCAAGCCGCGCAACGTATTGATCGTCACCGGGAAGAAGGTCAGATAGGCTGCTATGACCGCCACCGACAGTTGACCGGCGCCGAGCCAGATCACCACCATCGGCGCAATCGCCAGGATCGGCACCGTCTGCGATGCCACGACATAAGGCAGCAATCCGCGCTCCAGCAAACGCGAATGGGCGAAGACCGTACCCAGTATGAAGCCGAGAACAGCGCCAAAGACGAAGCCGAAGATCGCTTCGCTGAAGGTATAGAGGCCGGCATCAGCCAAGATGCGCAAGAGCAGCAGTTCGCCGTTGCGGCGCGCCGGCTGCAAGAAGGCTTCGGCAATCATTTGCAAGTGCGGCAGATTCAGATCATTGAGTATCTTCAAATCGAGAAGCACCAGATTTCGTGGCTGGCTCAGGAAGCGCTCATCAGCGAAACCACCAACAATGGTCGTGATCCGGCCGCCGAAGATAGCACGCACCGCCGCGTGTTGCGGAGCGTCATCCGCCCGTACAGCGATGCTCAGGCGCCCGGGGAAGGCCGGCGTGATCGGCAGCAGGGCGACGCCTTCGCTCCGATCGAGGCTGGCCAGGTAGCGCAGTTCGGGATAAGGCAGCGCTTCGTCTTTATCACCTTTGGGCGGATGCGGCGGCATCAAGTCATCGAGGTCCTTGCGATCGGCAATGACGTAATCCACCTCGCCGGTGAGAAGCGATTCCAGCGCCAATTTCATCGTTTCTTCGGTCTGATAAGTCCAGGCTTGCTGTGGCAGCAGGATTTTGTAAGACACCGAGTTAGCGAAGGCTTTCCCCCCTTCCCAGCCAACCAACAGAAATGACAGCGCCAAAAAGAAACCGGCCGCGCGGCTAACCCGGCCAGGCGCCGTCACCAGCGCGACCAGCAAGACCAGTATCGCAGACACCATTAGCGGCAGCGCGTTGCTGCCTTCCAGCGTGGGCACGAAGAACAGCAGCGCATCCAACATCAAGATGGCGGCGAAGTAGAGCTTCTGGACGCGCTTCGGCCGCAGGACGATGGCCATCGCCGCGTAGACGAGCATGAGGATGATCAGGCCGTAATAGAGGATGCGGAAGTTGCGGATGCTGGTGAAGAGAATCTCGGGATCCAATTCCTCCGCGCCCAGCTCATTCGCCCAGTTGTCGGCGTATTGCGCCAGGGGAGAAAGAATCTCATCCGGGTCCTTGCCGCTTTGCTCCGCCATCCAGATAGCCAGCTTCCCCAGCGTGGATTCCTGCAGCGTCTCTTCATGCAGATCGACTCCACCAGACGCGCCCAGCGAAGCAAGGACGAGCGCCAGAGCAAGCAGCGTCAAGCCGAGCAGCGCCGGTTTCCGCAGGCGCTGAAAACGGTAAGCTGGGGTTGATGACGCTATAGTGATATCGGTCATGAAAGATCAAGTGTTATGAAATAGCATCAAATGGTTAGCTCTGTGTTCGTCTGCGGGCGAGCCAGTGGCTCGCCCCTACCATAGGTCTACATCAGGACTATGACACTTCCGCCAGTGCGCTGGCGACAATATCCATGGCGATGTCCATATCCGCCGCTGACACATTCAGATGGGGAGCGATGCGCACGACGTTGCCGTAGAGACCGCCCTTACCCAGGAGCAAACCCTTTTCCTTGCAGGCATCGACAAAAGCGACCGTGCGGGCTGCGTCGGGCTCGATCCCGCCCGGCTGGACGATTTCAAGCGCCTGCATCAGTCCCATGCCGCGCGCCTCGCCGATGATGGGAAACTCGGCGGCGAACTCGGCTAGCTTGCCCGCCATTCTGTCGCCTTGAGCGGCGCAGTTGGTCGGCGTGTCATGCGCTTCCATATAGTCGATGGTCGCCAGCGTAGTCGCCATCGTCACCGGATTGCCGCCGAAAGTGGAAAAGGTCAGCCCGGCGAGCGCATCGGCGATTTCAGCTGTGGCGATGGTACAGCCGATGGGACTGCCGTTGCCCATGCCTTTGGCGAAAGTCATAATATCCGGCTCCACGCCCCACTGCTCAATCCCGAACCATTTGCCGCCGGTGCGTCCCCAGCCGGTCTGCACCTCATCCGAGATGAATACGCCGCCCGCCTCGCGCACGATTGGCAGCACGCGGCGGAAGTAATCCGCCGGCGGCACGATGAATCCGCCCACCCCTTGTATCGGCTCGGCCATGAAGGCGGCGATGCGACCCTCGGTCGTGGTGGCGATGGTCTCCTCAAGATCCTGCACGCAAAGATCGACCACTTGCTCGGGGGTCAAGCCGGCCGGCGCGCGGAAGGTATAAGGGTTGCGCACGTGCTTGACATAGGGATCGACCACTCCGCCCAGCCGCCAGGAACCGTGCGCGGTCAGGCTCATCGCCAGCAGCGAGCGCCCGGAATAAGCATGGCGCAGCGTGATGATGACCGGATTGCCGGTGTACATGCGCGCAGCCAGCACCGCGGTCTCGTTGGCTTCGGTGCCGCTGTTGGTGAAGTAACACTTTTGCAGGCGGCCCGGCGTGAGTTCGGCGACCTTTTCCGCCAGCCGCACCATGCTCTCGTTGACATAGATCGTCGATGTATGCTGCAACTTCCGCAGCTGCACCATCGTGCGCTCGGTGATCTCGTCATTGCAGTGGCCGACCGAAACAGTCAGAATGCCGCCGAAAAAGTCCAGATAGCGTACCCCATCCACGTCCCAGATATACTGATCCTTGGCGCGCTCGGCGATGAGCGGATTATCCCCGTGGTAAGGGGTGGCGGCGGGAAACATGACTTGACGGTAGCGTTCCATGATTTCTGCGGACTTCGACATGGAGTTTCTCCTGTGGCATGTGTATAAAACCAGCTCAAGATTTGGGTTTGCCTTTTCCTTTGGCTTTCGCACCGGCTTCCGCGCTTCCGCCGCCTGCCCCTGTCGATGATGATCCGCCGCCCGACTTCACCAGTATGTAGAAGATCGCCACAGTCCCAACCGCAATGGCAATAGCGGCGCCCCAATCAATCTGGCCACCGAGAAGGCACGCTGCCCGGCGCAGCTTCATTAATCGACGCGCGAATATTGTAGGATATGCTCGCATCAGTATTGTACAATAGCGGCACAGGGTATCCAAAAAGTGCTAACAATTCGAGTATGATACAAATAGGCACAGCAAGTTTGAGTTAAGGAGCGAAAGATGGGCCGAACAGTCAAAAACTACATTGATGGCGAATGGGTCGAGTCAGGGGCAGCCGATTTCTTCTCGGTGCAGGACCCAGCGACCTGCGAGCTGCTGGCGAACTGTCCCGATTCAAGTCCGCAAGATGTTGATATGGCGGTGGCCGCGGCCAAAGCCGCCTTCGATGAATGGCGCAGCACGCCGGTTTTGGTGCGCGCGCAGTACATGCACCACTTCAAGGTCATGGTGGAGGACAATTTCGAAAAGGTCTCGCAGATTGTCGTCCGCGAGCATGGCAAGACGATGGACGAAGCGCGTGGCGAGGTGCGCCGCGCCATTGAAAGCATCGACTTCGCTATGAGCGTGCCCGTGCTCATGCGCAGCGACGGGCTGGAAGATATCAGCTCGGGCATAGACGAGACGACGGTGCGGCAGCCGGCTGGCGTCTTCGCCGCCATCACTCCCTTCAACTTTCCCTTTATGGTGCCGCTGTGGTTCCTGCCAACCGCCATCACCTGCGGCAATACTTTCATCCTTAAACCATCGCCGCAGACGCCGCTCGCCACCGAGTATCTATTCGAGATGCTGGACGAGCTGGACCTGCCGGAAGGCGTGGTTAATCTGGTCAATGGCGGTGTGCCCTCGGCGACGGCTTTGATGGAGCATCCCGATGTCACCGGCGTATCCTTTGTCGGCTCCAGCCCAGTGGCGAAGATCATCTACGAAACCTGCACGCGCAATGGCAAGCGGGTTCAAGCGCAGGGCGGCGCCAAGAACTACATCGCGGTTATGCCCGACGCCGATATCGAAGCCAGCGTCAAGAATATCTTGGGCGCGGCATACGGCTGCGCCGGGCAGCGCTGCTTGGCGGCAGCTGTCGCCGTCGGCGTCGGCGACGCCTACGATCAGCTCAAGGATGAACTGGCGAAACAGGTCGCCGCGCTAAAGGTCGGCTACGGCCTGGACGAAACGACGCAGATGGGCACGGTCATCAGCGATTCGGCGGTGAATCGTATCGAATCCATGATTGGGCAGAGCGAAGGCGAAGGCGCCGACGTGGTAGTCGATGGGCGTGATTTCAAAGTCAATGGTTTCGAGAACGGTTCCTGGGTCGGCCCGACGCTGATCGCCGATGTGCAGCCGAATACGATCATGGCGACCGAAGAAGTTTTCGGTCCGGTCCTGTCTCTGATGAAGGCTGACGATTTTGAAGGTGCGGTCGATATCATCAATCAGAGCCGCTATGGCAACGCCGCCAGCATTTTCACCAGCAACGGCAAGTTCGCCCGCGAGTTCAAGTACAGCGTCAACGCCGGCAATATCGGCGTCAATATCGGCGTGGCGGCGCCATCGGCCTCCTTTCCCTTCGGCGGGCAGAAAGACTCGTTCTTCGGCGATCTTCACGGACAGGGGATGGACTCGATCGAATTTTATACCGAGCGCAAAATTGTGATCGAACGGTGGGTCTAGGGCATGGCATCACTGAATACATTTGGCGCCGTCTTCACCTTCGCCATCGAGCTGGAAACGCGGTTGAGCGCCTATTACAGCGGCATGGGCGATTCGGACCTAGCGAAAGCGGCTGACAAACGGCGTAAGAAGCTAGAGCGCGTCCGCCGCGAGAACGTGGTCGAAATCACGCTAGAGCCGATTGCAGGCTTGAGCGCCGACAATTATGCGCTGGACCTGAGCGATGGCTCAGAGGTCGGTCAAGCAGCGGCGGTTCGAACAGCGGCGCAGTTCTACCGTGACGCGGCGCCAAAGATCAACGTGCGCGCGGCGCAGCGGGCGCTTGAACGCTGTGGCAAGGAGCATGCGGGATAAAGCGACGGCGAACGCTTAGACGATTGCAGGGGCGATCTAGCAGGTCGCCCTACAGAGGAAACACTAATGAAGACTATAGAACCTATCAACTTAATCTGGCGCGACCCCAAGAGACGTAGCGGCCGGCCCTGCATTATTGACAGGGGTTTCCGCGTAAAGGATGTGGTGATGAACATGCGCTACGGCTCAAGTTCGCCAGAAAAAATAGCCGAGGACTTCGATATACCCTTGGGGCATATTTATGCTGCGTTGGCATATTACCATGAACACAAAGACGAAATCGACGAAGACATTCGCGAAGATAAACTGTTTGAGGAAAACGGTGAAGGAAAAGGGAGTCGAATGGCTGAACAGCCCGGCAGTTGCGGAGTTTTGGGCTGAAGGGACAGCTGTAGCCGAGCGGCGTCAGGCGAGGCTGAAGCTTGGATCTCGGGTGGAAAGCATCGACCTAATCTACCGTGATCCCAAGGTGCGCAGGGGACGTCCCTGCACTGTCGGCACGAGCCTGCTTGTCACCGACATTGTCATGCAGCAGAAGTATGGCGTAGGAGATCCCAAAGCGATCGGCGAACGCTTTCAGATCAGCTTAGGACAAGTTTTCGCCGCGTTGGCATACTATCACGAACACATTGAGGAAATTGACGCTGATATCGAAGAAAACATCTTGTTTGATGAAAAACTTGAGGAGCTAGGCATTGATGGAGCAGTCGATTGGCTTTTACTTCGACGAGAACATGCCCGAAGTGGCTGCGACTCAGCTAGCTAGTCAAGGTACTGATATCATGACGACGCATGAGGCTGAAAGGTGCGGCTCAGGTGATCTGGAGCAATTGCGCTTTGCTACCAAGCAGGGACGCGTAATCTGTTCACTGGACAAGGATTTCCTGGTTTTGGCAAGGACCCACCCGGTGCACTGTGGCATTGCCTCATTCGATTCAAGAGCAGCGAGATTGGCGCCTTGGTGAAAGCGCTGCGACACTTGCATCGCAACGAAACGGCTGAATCAATGAAGAACAGGCTGGTATATCTCTGAACAGATTTATATGAAGGACATCCCCATGACCAACAATCGAATCGTGCGCGCCGCGCTGTTGCAAGCGACCTGGACCGGCGACAAGGAATCCATGATCGAGAAGCACATCGACTATACGCGCCAGGCCGCCGACCAGGGCGCGCAGATCATGTGCTATCAGGAGCTTTTCTACGGTCCCTATTTTTGCCAGGTGCAAGATCCGCAGTTCTTCGCCTTCACGGAGGAGATTCCCGCCGGAGCGACCACGCGGCGCTTCTGCCAATTGGCGGCGGAACTGAATATGGTGCTGATCGTGCCAATTTACGAACGCGATGGCGTCGGCGTTTATTACAACACGGCCGCTGTAATTGATGCCGATGGCAGCTACCTGGGCAAGTACCGCAAGACGCATATCCCGCACTTGCCCGGCTTTTGGGAAAAGTTCTATTTCCGCCCGGGCAATCTCGGTTATCCCGTCTTCAATACCGCTGTCGGCAAGGTCGGCGTCTACATCTGCCACGACCGGCACTTCCCGGAAGGCGCGCGCGCTCTGGGCTTGAACGGCGCCGAGATGGTCTTCATCCCCTCGGCGACATCGCGCGGCCTGAGCCAGCATCTCTGGCGCATCGAGCAGACATCGCATGCCATCTTCAACACTTATTACGTCGGCACGATCAATCGCGTCGGCATTGAGGAACACGGCGATGACGACTTTTACGGTGAAAGCTATTTCTGCGATCCCAAAGGGCAGTTCATCGGCGAGCTGGGCAGCGCCTACGACGAAGAGCTAATCGTGCGCGATCTCGACTTGAGTATGATTCAAGACGTGCGGGATACCTGGCACTTCTATTTTAATCGCCGTCCCGATCAATATGGCGAACTGGTGCAAGACACGGTATCGGCGACTTAGGGTAGGCCTCAAAGTAGAGGAGTTGATTAATGGATTTCGGCATTACCTTCAAAGGCGATATTGACCCGAAACGAACGGTTGCGCTGTGTAAGCAGGCGGAAGTGGCTGGCTTCAAATATGGCTGGTTTTTCGATTCCCACGTCTTGTGGCGCGAATGCTACTTGACGATGGCGCTCTGCATGGCGCATACCGATGACATGATCTTCGGTCCCCTGGTGACCAACCCGGGGGTGCGCGAGTGGTCGGTGGCCGGCAGCATGTACGCCACGCTGGCCGTCCAGAGCGGCAACCGCATCGAGGTCGGCATCGGCCGCGGCGACAGTTCGCGCCGCATGCTGGGCAAGAAGCCGATGACCGTCGCCAATATGGAACGCTTCGCCGATGCTCTGCGCGGCCTCGTGCGCGGCGATGAGGTCGCCTACGATGACACATCCGCGCAACTCCCTTGGGCGAACGGCTACGACATGCCGATATGGATTGCCGCTTATGGACCGAAGGCGCTGGCCGGCGCCGGGCGTTCGGGTGATGGACTGGTGATTCAGCTGGCGGATCCGGGCCTGGTCAAGTGGTTCAGCGAGCAGGCGATCGCCGGGGGCGAGGCCGCCGGGGTAGACATGTCGAATTACCAGATCATGTCGGCCGCGCCGGTTTGGGTTGGCGACATGGAAAAGGCGCGCGAGCAAACACGTTGGTTCCCGGCGATGGTGGGCAATCATGTGGCCGATATCGTCGAGCGCTATGGCATGAACAGCCCGGATATTCCGGCCAGCCTGACCGCCTACATTGAAGGACGCCGCGGCTACGACTACAAGGAACACGCCGATAAAGACGCCGATCACCTCGACTTCATCACCCAAGAAATCGTCGATGCCTTTGGCATTCTCGGAAGTGTGGACGACCACATCGCCAAGCTGAAAGAGCTGGAAGCGGCGGGCGTCACGCAGTTCAATATCTACCTGATGTGCGGCGAGGAAGAGCGCATCGTGGCGGAGTATGGGGAGAAGATCATCCCGGCGTTTAGCTAAGCCAAGCCGCAGGCTGGCATTGCTCCGTCCTGCGTGGATATACTGAATCCATGACAATCATTCAGCGTCATCTGGGAGACAAGGACAGAACATGGCAATCGACAGCATCCGCCAAATGACAGTCGAGGAATACTTCGCCTTTGATGAAGCCAGCGAATACAAAAACGAATACATTGACGGCGAGGTATATCCGATGACGGGAGGAACTTTCAATCACGCCGCAATCATGTTAAATGCGAGCGGCGCCCTCTGGTTGCGGTTGAAAGGCAGCGATTGTCAAGTACTCACAAGCGCGATGCGCATCCGCGTCAGCCCGACGCGCTATGTATATCCGGATCTGAGCGTCGTCTGCGGCGCGCCTGAAACCGACGAGCGCTCCATGAACTTGTTCAATCCCGTGCTGGTCGCCGAAGTAACCTCGCCCTCTACGATAGACTACGACCGCGGCGGCAAACTGCGCCATTATCAGAACATCGAGTCACTGCAAGTGGTCCTGATCATTGACCAGTTTCAGGTGCTGATTGAAGCGCATTTTCGCCAAGCAGGCGGTTGGCATGCACAGGAATTCTCGAGCTTGGATGCGATTGTGCCGCTGCCAGCGTTGGATTGCGAATTGCCGCTGGCGGACATATACGACGGCATTCTTGTTTAATGCGGCGAGGAAGAGCGCATCGTAGCGGAGTATGGGGAGAAGATCATCCCAATGTTTTTTTAGCGGGCTGCCGATTAGAGAAAGCTAGCACCTCTGAAACAGGGCAAATTAGCATTCAACTCTACATATCTTCTTAGGAGCCAGCAGTGGAAGTCAAGTGTTTTGCCGTAATGATCGTAGGCTTTGTTCTGTTAGGTGTGGCATCAGCGCAAGATTATCACTTGCGCGCCAATAACAATACTAATTTGCGAAACACCTATAGTCTCAATGGCGCAATTATTGAAACTGTACCAAAGGGTACTGTCTTGCATATCGTCGGTAAGTTCAACCGATGGCTGAAAATCAACAGAAACGGAAACGACGCCTGGGCCGCGGACTGGCTGAGCTACACCCGCGTTAACAGCGCCGATCAGACGGGTTCTCAACAGCAGAGTTCGGAAGTTGACAACTGCTGCTTTGTGGACCGGCAATGCCAAAGCGACGAAGAATGGGAAAATGGCTATTGGGCATACCGGAACAACCAATGTCCCGCGCCATCGCAGCTTGCAGCGGCAGTGGTGCCTGCAGGTCCATGGCTGCCTTCCGAACGTACACTGACCCGACCGATCATCGAGGGATCGGAGTGGTTTGTGTATGGCATCGGCAGTACGCTGGATTTGATGCAGCAAAGCGCGCCAGAGTGGTACAATTATGTGCTTAACGCGGCGGACAAAATCGTAGAATCCTTCAACCCTGCTACACCCGATTACCCGCATGCGAATACCGGGAATTGGGCTAACGGGGCAAGCAGAACGATTGGCGTGGGCGCAGGATCTTTGTCCTGCTATGTTGGAAAATTATGCCGGGTCAGTATTGCGGGGATTCTGGGGCATGAGGCTTGTCACATTCACGAACATCTCGCGGGCATCGTCTACGCCCCGGATGATCCGCATTGGCATGAACTCTGCCAGAAAGCCGCCAGGGACACCTCCGCCTCGATACGAGCAGGATACAGCACAAGCGTAAAATAAGCAGCCAGCCGTAGCGCGCTGCCGGTGAACAAGGGAAACGGCGGCAAGAAAGGAGATTCCTATGGGCACATTATTCAAAAACGGAACGATCATCACCGCCAGCGACATGGTCAGCGCTGACGTCCTGGCTGAAGGCGAAGTCGTCACGCTTATCGGGCAGCACCTAAACGCGGGCAATCACGATGTTGTGGACTGCGCCGGCAAGTACTTGATGCCGGGAGGGATTGATGTGCACACCCACCTCGACCTGCCCTTCGGCGGCACCATCAGCAACGATGACTTTGACGTAGGGCATAAGGCGGCCGCTTTCGGCGGCACGACCACCCATATCGATTTCGTCGTGCAGCCGATCGGCGGCAGCTTGCATGATGGGCTGGAGACCTGGTGGACGAAATCGCGCGATATCGCCCAGATCGATTACGCCTTTCACATGGCGGTCACCGATCTCAATGACGCCGTCATGAAAGAAATCCCGACCATGATCGATGAGGGCATCACCAGCCTGAAGCTCTTCATGGCTTACAAGAATGTTTTCATGATTGATGACGCGACGCTCTTTAACACGATGCGGGTAGCGGCCGACAACGGCATGATCGTGATGGTGCACGCGGAAAACGGCGATGTCGAAGCGGCGCTGACACCGGCGCTGCTCGCTGCGGGCAAGACAGACCCGGTCTGGCATGCTTCGTCGCGTCCGCCGGAGATCGAAGGCGAAGCGACAAACCGCGCCGTCGTCATGTCCGGCTTGACCGGCTGCCCGCTCTACGTCGTTCACATGACTTGCGAGAGCGCCATCGACGCTTTGAGGCGAGGTCGCGCGCTGGGCTACCCGGTCATGGGAGAGACCTGCGTGCAATACTTCTTCCTGACCGTCGACGACCACCTGGGCGCGCCCGGCTTTGAAGGCGCGAAGTATGTCTGTTCGCCGCCCATCCGCAGCAGGCAGGACCACAGCGTCTTGTGGGGGGCAGTCCGCGATGGCACGCTGCAAGTGATCAGCACCGATCATTGCGACTTCTGGTATGACGGCGGCCACGGTCCCTGGCAAGAGTGGGACGAGCGCACCGGCGGAACCGATTGGATCGGCTACGAAAAGCAGGACCCATCTTATCGCCGACCGGGCAAGGAACTCGGCATCGGCAACTTCGCCAAGATCCCCAATGGCATGCCTGGCCTAGAAGACCGCATGATGGTCATGTGGGATTCGGGCGTGAACAGCGGCAAACTGTCGCCGTCGCGCTTCGTTGAATTGTGCTGCACGAACCCGGCCAAGATCTTCGGCATGTATCCGCGCAAGGGCACGATCGCCGTCGGCTCGGATGCCGACATCCTGGTGTGGGATCCGCAGAAGGAACACACCATCAGCGCCGAAACCCATCACATGCGCGTCGATTACAACTGCTACGAAGGCATGACGGTCAAGGGTGTGCCGGCGCAGGTCTATCAGCGGGGGGTCAAACTGGTCGATGGCGACCAGTGGCTGGGCAGCAACGGCGCCGGTCAGTTCATTCCACGCGAGGCGGGCGCGCCGGTGATGTAGGGGCCAACGAAAAGATAAAATAGCATCTAACTATGCTATGATATCGCTAGCTTTGACGAATATGTGAGACGACGATGGTGCTTCGACAGCGAACCTACGACATTGATGACCTGTGGCAGCTCGTCTGTGACACCGACGATGACAAACATTATGAACTCATCGAGGGAGAGATCATTGAGATGTCACCACCCGGCGGAGAGCACGGCACGATCGCTGGTGAGATTTATCATTATTTCCGGCTCTTTGACCCAGAGCGAAGTTTAGGAATTCCAACGGTGGACACGGGTTTCTATCCGGCCGACGACCGAAGCACCTTGCTCTCACCTGATGTGGCATTTACGAGAATCGAGCGAGCGCCAGTACGTGTATTCAAGAAGTGGGTGCCACTAATGCCCGACATCGCAGTCGAGGTGCAGTCGCCGGGCAATACGCAGCAGCAGCTTAGACGGAAAGCGGCAATCTATTTGCAGAACGGGACGCAGTTAGTCTGGATCGTAATTCCTGAAAGGAAAGTCGTAGAAGTTTGCCGGCTCGGAGCGGATGGCGACATAGAGCGAGAATTCATTGGACAAGACGGCGCCCTCTCCGGCGAATCTGTCCTGCCCGGATTTACACTGGATATTGCTCGCCTGTTCATTTGATTCAGGCAGCACCGGCGATTTTATTTGCATTTTGGGGAGTCAACATGAAACGTCTAACACTGCTCGCAGTCATTGGGCTGATATTTACAATGCCAGTGTTTCTCCAAGCTGAAGCCAACTGTGACACCGTTAGCCTGCAGGCGGCGATTCAAACGCAACTGAATGAAATTGAGGACGATCCCATAGCGGTCCTCAATGAGATCATACACTTGGCTCTGGGCGGGTTGTTTGGCTGCTCGGACGATCGGCAGGTCTTTAGCGGACAGCCGGGGGCTCAGCCGGTTTTGGGTCCGCTTCCGTTACACGAAGGGTTCTATATCTTCAGGCTGAACACCGATGGCAGTGCCAGAGTCGAGGCCACTGCATTAGAGGCATGCGGAAAAGATTTGAGCAGTACGATGTTCAACATTTCCGCCGGGCAAGCCATTAATGGCGCTGAGAATCTGGTTCAAGCAGAAGCCGAGTGCACGGTTTATCTCGAGGTCAGCAAAATATCCGCCAGCTGGTCGCTGGAGATGGAAAAGGTGCGTTGATCAGCCGGCAGTCACATCAAGAACAGAAGGCGATTCGACGGGTCGCGTAGACACTGACCTTCAATCGTCCTCTTTGCATTAGGCATCTTCGGCGCGCGCAGGCGGCGACTCCTCTTCAAATTCGACGCGCTGATAAATGTCCACCAGGGGAAGGCTGCAATCCAGCGCCTCAAGCGGTATTTCTTCGTCGGGCCGAGAGAACGTCCGCAAATGCCAACCTGTTTCACGGCGCGTGTAGAGTTCAGCCAACATGCGATGCTGATCAACAATCAAATAGGCTTGTATCGAATCGACCGACTCATAGAAATCCCGCTTCAGGACCCGGTCATGGTCGATTGAAGATGGTGAAGTGACTTCTACCACCAGGATCGGATTGAGCAGAATACGGGTATCGGACTCTGTTTCAGGCACGCCCCAGACGACGCTAAGATCTGGCGCCACAAGAGTCGCTTCCCCCGTTTTCACGAGCATGCCACTGCCGAGCACAGCACAATCTTTTTCAGCAAGCAGATTGACTAGCGTGCTCAAGATATTCGATATGATCACAAAATGATTCAGTTTTCCACCGGTCATCTTACGTGGCTCACCATCAATGTATTCATACCATTCCTCGCTTTGTTCCGCGAAGTCCAGGAATTCTTCGATGCCCATCTGGCGGACGCGCTCGACTACCATGATTCGTCCTCGTAACACTTTTGTGAAGATATTATAACACTGCGAAGCGGCGGAACCATGAAAGCCATCACAGAGCCACCCAACGCCGCTCGCGGCTGCTCTGGCGCAAGGCGTCCAGCGCGATCTGGCATTGATGGCCGTCCGCAAATGTCGCGCCCCGGGCCAGCTGGCGCTCCTCGCGAATCGCCGCCGTCAGCTCCTCCATCAAGGCGACGAAGGACACATTCCAGATTCCAGCTCCAATTCCCGGCAGGTCGGCGTTGCGGTCGCGCAGGCTCATATCTTGGAAGTCTTCGCCCACCCGCGCCACGAGCAGCTTCTCGTCGCTTTCATCCAGCATGATGGTGCCCTCAGCGCCGAAGATCTGCGTCTGATTGCCAGTACCGTGGCGGCCGGCGAAGCTAACGAAGGCCGAGCACAGCGCGCCATTCCGCATCTCCGCCGTAAAGCTGAAGTAATCATCCGCCGTCGCGCGCCAGGGAGCGCCGGTATCCTTGTCGAAGCGCTCGGGCACCATGGTCGCCACCTGCCCGCTGACGGCGCCGATATCGCCCAGCCAAAAGCGCAGCAGATCGATCATGTGCGAGCCGCTGGCGCCCAGCCGTCCGCCGCCCATATCTTCGCGCAACAACCAGTCAGCGGCCCGGCGCGCTGCCGGATCGCCCCAGGAGGGGGAGACGTTATGGATGTTCACGTAGCGTACGTCGCCGATGGTGCCACTATCGATCAGCGACTTGATCTTGCGGCGGTTGGGATTGAAGCGCAGTTCGTGGCCGATGATATGGAGCTTGCCCAGCACATCGGCCGTCTTCAGCATCTCGGCGGATTCGTCCCTATTCATGGCCATTGGTTTTTCGCAAAGGACATGCGCGCCCGCCTTCAGCGCCGCCAGCGTCATCGGCGCGTGAAAGATCGTCGGCGTGGCGATGCACACCAGATCAAATTCCTGTTCGCCGATCATGCGCTCCCAGTCGTCATAGACATGCGGGATGCCGAATTGATCAGCGGCTGACTGGGCGCTGGATAAGCGCGCGCTGGCGATCGCAACCAGTTCCGCAGCGCCGATCGTCCGCAGCGCCGGCAGGTAGGCCGCACGCGCGAAGCTGGCGCCAATTATTCCCACTCGTATCGTCATGGTCGCCTCCTATATCAAGCCGCGCTCGCGCAGGGCAGCGCCAACAGCCGCAAGATTGCGCAGCTCCGCTTCGGAATAATTGCGCGAGATCATGACGCCGGACGCGCCGCCGTCAAAGCCAGCATGCAGGCCCTCGCGGATTTCCAGCGGTGTAATTGCCTTGCTCTCACCGGGATGCCCAACGCCGACGCCGATACCGGGATATACGGGCTTAGCCGTCTCCTCGATCAGCCGCGCGGTCCATTCCTTGACGTAGGCCGGCTTGAAGCCCGCCAACGGTCCTTCCCTTCGCGGCGCCAGGAATTCGCCCAAGCCGAGCACAGTCGCCAGCGCGTCGTAGGCGCCATCGGGCGAAGCATCGGCTAGAACACCCGCCTGCCAGGAGGCGGCGAATTCAGCGAAGCGCGCCCCGGCCGGCGTATGATAAAGCACTGGCTTGAACCAATCAGCGAAGGGCGCATACTCAGATTGGTCGTATTGCGCCCGCAGATACGGATTGAAGGTGTTGATCACTTGCCAGATGCCGATTCCAAACTCGTAGTTCGGATCATAGAATTTCACCAGGCCGGACAGCTCGCGGTAAAAGGCCTGATGGGATTCCAGCCACATCTTCTCCCAAAGCAGCACTTCGGGATAACGCAACAGCTGCCGCAGGAGCAGGACAAAGGCGCCTTCTTTCGGCCGGTCGCCGCCGCGCACTCGCCGCAGCAAGTCATCTATCGCGCAGTAGCCGGCGATCGCGCGCTCCGAGTCAATGCCACGCGCCCGCGCCTCGGCCACATAATATTCATCGAAACCGGTTGAACTGTCGCCGCGGAAGATGTCCATCAAGGGGCTCTGCCGCTCTATGCCCCACATGATGCCGCGCAGGTCATGATTGTTCAGCCAATCGGCGAAAACGGAATGCCAGAATGTCTTGTAATCCGGATTGAGCAGCGAGGGACGCGTCGCCATCCGGCCTCGATGATCGTGATCGAGAAAGTGCTGAAAGCCCGGCTGCCAAATCGAACGAATGGCGGAGCTGGAGGTCTCACAATAGTAGGTATAAACATCAATGCCGCGCCGGCGCGCCGCCGGTATGACATCCGCCAGCGCATCGAAGCCAGCATACAGCTCGTCGGGCGCAGCGAATCGCTTCATGAAGGTCTTGCTGTAATGGCGAGGATCTGGCTCGAAGAAGGCGCCGCCGCGTAGATTGTCCGCTTCCTGCGCGCCATGATCGGGGAAGCCGAAGGCGGCGCGTCCGGCATTGCCGATGCTCCAACTCAGCGCCGAAATCAGCAGCGCGTTCACACCCGCTTTCTCTTGCAGGATGTCGAGAACTTCTTCGACGCCCTCGTCAATAAAGCTGATAGCGCCGATCTGTATGCCGACGAATGTTTCGCTCATGATATTGCAATTCTAAAATCAATGGACGACAGTTGCTGTTCGTGCGGGCTTTTCAGCCACCCGGCAAGATATCGCGGATATGGACGCCATGGCCGCTAGCGCTCGATTGTATGCAAGCTTCCAGCATCGCCAGCGACATCAAGTGATCGCGACCGCTGCACTGAAGCGCGGCGCCGTCGACGACATGTTCGATGAAGGCAGCGAAAAGCGCCGTCGTTTCACTGATCCAACGTTCATGCGGCGGAAGCGATACGGGTGTCAACTCGGCCTCATCCCGGCGGGCAAAATAGAGCGCGCCAAACTCGTCCCGCTGTGTAATAATACCGTCCGCGCAGTCGGTGCGCCATTCGAAGCCGGGCGCCGCCCAGTTGCCCTGCCAAGCGCCCTGGTAGTTCACACGAAGGCCGCCATCGAACTCGATGAGCGCCGATACATTGCTGTCGTCAGCGTACATGCTCCAAGACGGATTCCAAGTCTGGCACTGTACGCGGACGGGTTCCTGCCCATAGACGAAACGCATTAAGTCAAAGTGGTGGATCGATTGTTCCCAGAGCATCGGATGATCCATCACCAGCGGATAATCGTTCAGGTCTGGCCGCCGCCCGTCTCGCCAGCGTTCATAGGTGAAGCGCGCGAATTCGGGGTGACCGACAGTTTTTTCCGCCAATAGGCGCATCATTGCAGCCGTCACTGACAGGTAGCGGAAGTTCAGCCCCACCATCAGCGCTACGCCGGCCGACTCGGCGATCCGCACCAGCGTCGCCGCTTCCTCGAGGTCCAGAGCCAGCGGCTTTTCGATCAGCATCGGCAGCTTGCGCGCGCTGGCCAAACGAACGATAACCTCGCGCTCCATTGGCGGATTCGCCAGCAGCAAGGCATCGACCTCGTCGAGCGCAGCCAGCGCCGCTTCTACACTGGCGAAGACGGGGCGTTCACCAAACTCCGCAACTGCCCACGCGAGCGCCTCCGGCGATGGATCGGCGAGCCCAGCCAAGTCAGCGCGCTCCGAGCGCTTGATCACTTCCGCCCAATGCCGTCCACGAACGCCGAGACCAGCCAGCAGGATTTTAAGCATCAGGAGAAGACTCTACTTGATCTGCGAAAACTGGCTTTCATCGCGTTTTCAGGGGGCGCCGCGGTTCAGTTCCGCAGCCAGTTTGCTTGACAGTGGTATCGGCGCTTCTTATAATCTGTCTGCTTGTAGATTGTAGACAATCTCTAAAGTGGCTGAGATGATAGCGCAGGCGAATTAGACTGTCAAGCAGACTGAACCGCTTGGCCTTTACAGAGGGGAAAGCTGGATTCATGAGCGAAAACTGGGTGCTGAAAGAGGACGAGGCAGTCGAGCTTCTAGCACTGCTTATCACCTCGGCGCGGATACAGCTGGACGAACCGGCGCATTACGGGCCATTGCGTTTGCTGACCGCGACCGAGCGGCTGAGCGGCATGATCTTCGAACGATCCTCGGAAAAATCATGCGACTTCCTGCAGGAAAACATCGAGCGCATCCCCGAGCTGCATATGGCAATGTCGGATCTGGAGGCTTACACCGCCGGGCTCGACGAGCGCTGTCGGGCGGCCGCCGCCTGTCTGCTCCGTCACAGTGGGCTATCCGAGGGCGGATGATGAGCGAGGCTGTGCTGAATAACATTAAGACGCGGCGGGTCGTGCGGGAGATGACTGACGAGCCGGTTGAGCGCGCGCAAATTGAAGCCATCCTGGAAGCGGCGCGCTGGGCGCCCAGCGGCGGCAACCTGCGACCAAACCGCTACATCGTGATCGAAGACGCGGAAACACGCCGGTTGATCCGCCTGGTCTCTCCAGGCATGTTCCAAGAGGCGCCGGTTTTGATCCTCATCTGCACCAATTGGGAGATCGCCGCCGAACACAAACTGCCGCCGACCGATCGCGCACTGCTGATAGATGTTGGCACCGCCGCGCAAACGATGATGCTGGCCGCGCACGCGCTGGGCTTGGCATCGGGTCCAGTCACTTCATACAGCAAGGAAGCCGTCAAATTGATCCTCAATCTGCCGGAGAGTTATTCGCCGGAGATGTTCATCTGCATCGGCCACAGAGCGGAAACCACCCAGGCGGGCATGCGCGCCTGGAAGAAGATCACCTGGCGTGACCTGACGCATTGGGAACGCTTCAAATAGAATTCGTTTGCAACCGAAGCAAGGAGACAAAAATGTACGAAAGATACATCAAGCACATGGCTTTTGCTGTCAATGACGCGCGCGAATCGCTGCGACAATATCAGGAATTCCTGGGCGTCGGGCACGATGCCGAGATTCATGACTATGAAAAATCGCGCAATGTCACTGCGATCTTCAATGTCGGCGATGTCGAATATCAGCTTTGCCAATCGATGGATGCCGGCGGCCGCTACGATGCTTGGATCAAGGAGCGCGGTTACGAAGGCTTGCACCATATCTGCTACGCCGTGCCCAATATCGATGAGGCGCTCGCCGAGGCGCAAGTGAAGGGCGCGACTTTAAAAGAATGCGCCGCTTGCAAGGTCAAAGGCAGCCATGTGCATCCCGAAGGCTGGGTCGCCTTTCTCGAGCAGGAAGCCGGCGGCGTCGAGCTGGAGTTGATGCAAGTCTACACGCCGGAAGAGCTGGAAGAGTACAAATCCGTCAAAGGCATTTAGATGGATAGCATCACGCTTTTGCAGCGGCTGGTGCAGATCCCCTCGCCCAACCCGCCGGGCGATACGCGCGCCATCGCCGATTTTGTCGCCGAGCAGCTGCGCGCCAGCGGCTGTGAAGTGCGTCAGCTGGCGCCGGCTGAAAAGCCCGAGGCGCTGAATACCATTGCCGAGATCGGGACGGGCGAACCGCGCATCATGCTGCACGCTCATATCGACACCGTGCCCATCGCCGCGACCGAAGCGGACCGCTGGCGCGTCGACCCTTACGCGGGCCTCCTCCGTGATGGCGCGCTCTACGGCAAAGGCAGCATCGATGACAAAGCCCCGCTCGCCTCAATGATGCTGGCGATGATGGATGCCGCGAATCAAGAAACGCTAACCGGCACACTCGTCCTCGCCGCCGCTGCGGAAGAAGAAGTTGGCGGGCAACTCGGTACGAAGTGGCTGGCCGATTCGGGTCATCTGCCCGCTTGTGATTTCATCGTCGTTGGCGAGCAAACTGGCAACCGAGTCGCTATCGCGCACAAGGGCGTGTTGCGCGCCACTGTCCGCACAACCGGGGTATCGGTCCACGCCACCAACCCCGACCGCGGGGTCAACGCCATCGTGGCGATGTCCAAAGTCATCGGCGCGCTTGACGCCTATCATCGAGAGCTCTCTGAGCACGTCCATCCGATGGTCGGCTCGCCCACCTGCAATATTGGCGTGATCGAGGGCGGCAGCACCGCCAACGCCGTGCCCGATGCCTGCGCGATATACCTGGACCGCCGCATGATCCCGCGCGAAGATCCGGAGGCGGTCAAAGCGGAATTGCGCGCCGTCATCGAATCGACCAATCTGGCGCCAGCGGTGGTGAGCATCGGTGATTTCGTCTATTCGCCCTGGTTCGATTCCCCGCTTGATTCCGACTACGCCAAAGCATTCATGTCCTGCGTGAGCGACGTGATTAACGACGATCCGGGACCAATCGGCTATTTGCCCGGCAGCGATGCCAAGCATCTTATGGATATCGCGCGCGGCGATATGATCATCTTCGGACCGGGCAGCTACGAAGTCGCGCACGCCGCCGATGAGCACGTGCTGCTGGCCGATTATCAAGCGACCACCGATATCTTGCTCAAGTTCCTGCGGCGGACGCTTTACCACGACAGGCTACAGTAGTTGCAGTGTTTGAACATTTCATTAAAGGGGCATTGTTTTGCAGCTAGATACGCTAATCAAGAATGCGCAAGTGGCGCTGGAGACTGGCATTGCCGAACTGGATGTCGGCATTTGCGATGGGCGCATCGCCGCCCTGGTCGCCGATTCGGCCGGCCTCAGCGCTGAAGAGACGGTCGACGCCGCTGGCAAACTGCTGCTGCCCGGCGCCATCGATATTCACTTTCATTGCCGCGCGCCCGCTTATCCGCAGCGTGGCGACTTCGCCACCGAGACGAGGGCCGCGGCCGCCGGCGGCGTCACCACGGTGTTTGAGATGCCGATCTCGAAGCCCTGCTGCGCAACCGGCGAGGTCTTCCGTATGCGTAAGGCGCTGGGCGAACGCGATGCCTACGTCAACTTCGGCTTGTATGGCGCCCCCGGCCTGCTCGATCGCAGGGAAATCGAAGACATGGTCAGCGAAGGCGCGATCGGCTTCAAGATTTTTATGACGGCGGCGCCCAAAGGCCGCGACGACGAGTTCGAAGGATTGTGCCTGCCCCATGTGCCGGCGCTCTATCAAGCGCTGAATCTGGTCGCCGAAACCGGCTTGGTCTGCGCGGTTCACGCCGAGAACAACCAATTGCTGGAATGGCATATGGCGCAGTTGATCGAGGCGGGACGCAACGATGCGCCGGCGCATGGCGAATCCCGCCCGCCCCACGTCGAAGCGCTGGCTATCGCCACATTGCTGACGCTGAACGAGAGCATCGGCGCCAATCTACACATCGCGCACGTTAGCGGCGAGGAAGCGCTGGCGGTCATCCGCCGCTTCAAAGCGACCGGCTCGACAGTTAGCGCCGAAACCTGCCCGCATTATCTCTTCTTCAACGAAGCAGATCTGGCGCGCTGCGGACCCTACGCCAAGATCAATCCGCCACTGCGCAGGGAAGCCGACCAAGTCGCTCTTTGGGACGGGCTGCTCGATGGCACGTTGTTGGCGATCACCACCGATCACTCGCCTTTCACTGTTGATGAAAAGGAACGAGCGCGCGAGGACATTTGGGCGACGCCGCCGGGCGCCCCGGGCGTTGAAGAACTGCTGCTCGCTGTCATGCACGAAGCGCTGAACGGACGAATCAGCATAAACATGGCGGTTGACCTGGTGGCGACCAATGGGGCGAAACGCTTCGGACTTTATCCCGAGCGCGGGCATATCGGCATTGGCGCCGCCGCCGACCTCGTCATCTACGACCCCGAAGCGGAGACGACGATTCATCGTGACATGCTCTTCACCCAAGCGCGCGACTGCGACAAGCTCTACGATGGCATGACCTTCAAGGGGGCGGTCGAGCGAACCATCGTCAACGGGGTAACGGTATTCCAGGACGGGAATATTGTCGGTTCCGCCGGCGACGGGCAGTTTCTGCGTCCCGATGCGGCGCGCGTCACGCAGGTTTTCTGAGGCTCGAGCTAGGGAAAAGGAGACGGCGCATGCCAGAAGCGCCCGCCTGGCGTTTCGAGAAAATCATCAAGTCGATGTTCGATATCCCGGCGCCGCATCGTATCCTGACCGGCGCCCGCCTTCTGACCTGCCGCGGCGATGAGGTCATTGAGAATGGCTTCGTCGAAATCAAAGACGGTAAAATCGAGGCGGTCGGTCCCATGCGTGAACTAGGCGAGGGCGCCGCCGAGGTCATCGACTGCAGCGGCAAGACGATCATACCTGGCTTGATCAACTCGCACGCGCATCTGGCTTGGGATGGCGTGCATGATTTGGCACGCCAATCGCTGGACGACGCGCCCGAGATCAGCGCGTACAAATGCGCCGGCAATATGCTCAAGAGCCTGCGCGCGGGCATCACGCTGGTGCGCGACCTGGGCATGAACCGCAGCAACTTCTTCGCCAAACAAGCAGTGGAACAAGGCATATTCCCCGGCCCACGCCTGCTGATTGTCGGCGAGGCCATTATTCAGACCGGCGGCCATACCTTTTGGTGCTGCCGTGAAGCCAGCGGCGCTGATGAAATGCGGCGGGCGGTACGCGATCAAGTCAAGGGCGGCGCCGATCTGATCAAGATCATGGGCAGCCACGATACCATCGAATTCACCGACGAAGAGCTGCGCGCCGTCATCGATGAAACGCATCGCAGCGGCTTGACCATCACCGCGCACGCCACCTTCGACAGCGTCATCCGCCGCGTCGCCGAGTTCGGCGTCGATGTCATCGAACACGGCGGCTCCATGAGCGATGAGACGATTCAATTGCTGCTGGATAGAAAGATCCCCATCGTCACCACCTTCGCGCCGCTAGTGATGCAAGCGCAGGCGGAGGTCGCCTGCCAGTACGATATACCCGAATGGAAAATCGCCGAACGGCAGGCAGCCGTCGCCAGCCGTGAACGCTTCGACGGTTTGCTGAAAGCGGCGCAGGCGGGCCTGACCATCGCCTTCGGCACGGATGCCGGCAGTCCAGTCGTCGGGCATGATGTGGTGGCGCCGGAGTTGAAGTTCATGGTCGAGCTGGGCGTCAAGCGCGACAATTATGACGCCTTGCGCAGCGCTACTATTGTGGCCGCAGAAGTCAACAAGCTGGGCGACACACTGGGCAGCCTGGAAGCGGGCAAGGCAGCCGACGTCATCGTAATCGATGGCGACCCGCTGGCTGACCTCGACGCGCTGGAAAACATCAAGACGGTTTACGTCGCCGGCAGACAAATGATTGGAGCATGATACGTGGGCAAGATTAGCGGCATATTCAATATCCTGGCGACGCCCTTCAGCGCCGATTACGCCGTCGACTACGACAGCTTGCGGCGCCTGGTGCGCTTCCAGATGGACGTGGGCGCGCAGGGCTTGACCATCCTCGGCGTCATGGGCGAGGCGGCCAAGCTCAGCGTCGACGAGCGCAAAGCGGTCATGGACACCGTCGTATCGACCGTGGCCGGCGCAATCCCCATCGTTGTGGGCACCAGCCACAGCGAGCTCGAGACCTGCATCGCGCTCAGCAAAGCGGCCTTTGCGGCTGGCGCTGATGGCGTGATGATCGCGCCGCCACCGCTCGAAGACAAATCCGACCCCGCCATCCTCGCCCTCTACAGCCAGATCGCCGAGACGATTAGCGGGACCATCGTGGTGCAGGACTTTCCGCCAGTCAACGATGTCATTATGTCGCCCGCTGTCCTAGCGCAAATTGCCGAAGCGATCCCCAACGCGCGTACGCTCAAGCTGGAAGATCCGCCGCTGATGCAGAAGATCGACGCCATCCGTCAATGCAGCGACAAGTTCGAGATCTTCGGCGGGCTGGGCGGCATGTTCCTGCTGGAAGAACTGGGACGCGGCGCCGCCGGCACGATGACCGGTTTCGCCTTTACCGAGATTCTGGTGGCGGTTTACGAAGCCTTCAAGAGCGGCCGCCAGCGAGACGCGGAAGCGATATTCGACAAATACCTGCCACTGATCCGTTATGAGAACCAGCCGCTGATCAATCTGACTATACGAAAAGCTTTCCTCCAGCGCCGCGGCGCCATCCAGAACGCGACGCCGCGCCCGCCCTTCAACCCCATCGACGCTGGCACTCAGGCGGAGATCGACTGGCTGCTCAAACGTATGGGCATAGAGGACCCGACGCAGAGAATCTGTCTTTAAATACGTTGATGTTTATGCTGTTCAAGGTCTATTGACACAATTGCTAAAAGGACGGGAGAAGAAATCGCATGGATTTAGGATTGCAAGATAAAGTCGCGCTGGTCGCCGCTTCGAGCAAAGGCTTGGGCTACGGCATCGCCAAGGCGCTCGCAGCCAACGGCGCCAAAGTTTCACTTTGCAGCCGCAGCGCCGCTGATGTCGCCGCGGCCGCGGAGGCGATCGCAAGCGATTGCGGCGCAGCCACGCTCGCCAGCGCCTGTGATGTGCGCGCGGCGGCCGATATTCAAGCCTGGGTGGACAAGACCGTAGCGGCCTGGGGCGCGGTCGATTGCCTGGTGGTCAACGCGGGTGGCCCGCCCGCCAAGACCCTTAAAGAGGTGAGTGAAGAAGACTTCCAAGCCGCCTTCGAATTGACCCTGCTCAGCAGCTTTCGCATGATCCGCATGACGATTCCGCACATGAGGGACGGCGGCTCGATACTCACCGTCACTTCGGGGTCGATCAAGGAACCAATCCCGCGCCTCGGCCTGTCCACGATCATGCGCGCTGGCGTGGCCGGCATGGTCAAGACGCTGGCCGATGAGCTGGCGAGCGATGGCATCCGTCTTAATAATCTCATTCCCGGGCGCATTGACACCGACCGTGTGGCGCAGCTTGACGCCGTCACCTCGGAGAAAACGGGCCTTAGCATGGACGAAGTGAAAGCGCGCGCCATCGCCGGCATCCCGCTGGGCCGCTATGGCACAATCGACGACTTCGGCGCGGCCGGCGCATTCCTGCTTTCGCCGGCCGCCAGCTACATCACCGGCGCAACCTTGCGCGTTGATGGCGGCGCCATGCGCTCGATATAAGATTGCATTTTTTGCGGGCGGCCCAAGGATCGCCCCTACATATCTATGGCCTGGTCAATAGCGACGGAAATGGGGCACGCGTATGAGCGCATACGATGACCTGACGGCGCATATCGCCGAGTATCACGATTTGCTGTGCATACTTAACACGCTCAAGTGGGATATGCGCACGATGATGCCCGCCGGTGGCGCTGGGGGGCGCGGCAAACAGCTGGCAACGCTGACCAAGCTGGCAAAGTCCATCTTCGTCAGCGACGAAACCGCACGCCTGCTGGATGAGGCCGAGAATGAGATCGCCGACGCCGATGCTGATTCGTATCAGGCACGGGCGCTGAAGCAGACCCGCGACGCCTACGAGATCCAGCGGCGCATACCGGCCGATCTGGTCGGGCGGATGGCTGCGCTTGGCGCCGAGTCGGAAGCGGTCTGGGCTAGAGCCAAAGACGAGAACAATTTCGCCAGCTTCAAGCCCTACCTTGCACAGATGCTGGCGCTCAATATCGAGCTGGCGGAAGCGATCGGCTATGAAGACCATCCCTTCGACGCGCTGATCCTGCAATTCGAACCGGGCATGACCGCCGCCCGCCTCGGGCGGATATTCGCCGAATTGAAAACCGGCATCTTGCCACTCGTTGAGCGCATCGTCGCGGCTGACGCGCCGCTGCCCGTCGACCTTTGGGAGGCGGAATACGACCCGGCCGCGCAGAATCGACTGTGCCAGGAAATGGCGGCTTTGATCGGATTCGACTTCAAGCGCGGACGGCTGGACATTGCGCCGCATCCCTTCGAGATTTCTTTCACGCGCGCTGACGTGCGCATCACCACCCGCTACGATGCCAACTACCTGCCGATGTCGCTCTTCGCGACGTTGCACGAGGCGGGCCACGGTCTATACGAGCAGAACATCGCGCCTGAACTGACCCGAACCGCGCTCACAGCCGATTTCCTCGGGCAGTACGCCGTCGGTGGCGCCAGCTTTGGCGCGCACGAATTCTCATCGCGTCTGTGGGAGAATCAGATTGGACGCAGCCGCGAGTTCTGGCATCTGCACTTCAGTCGCTTAAAAGCGCTCTTCCCCCGGCAGATGGCGGCGGCGGACGCCGAGCTCTTCTACCGCGCGGTCAATCGCGTGCGTCCCAGCTTGATCCGCGTGGAAGCGGACGAAGTCACCTATAACCTGCATATCATGCTGCGCACCGAGATTGAGATGGGGCTGCTGGAAGGCGCGATCGCGGTCGACGATCTACCCGAAATCTGGAAGGCCAAAATGGAGGAATATCTCGGGCTGACCCCGCCGGACGACCGCCGCGGCGTCTTGCAGGATGTGCATTGGTCATTTGGCGGCTTCGGCAGCTTCCCCACCTACACCATCGGCAATATCAT
>JAAXID010000290.1 GCA_012270545.1 Anaerolineae bacterium
GCACATAAAGCTCTTGCCGGATTTGCTGTCGGATGAGGAGTTGGGCTTCATATTCCCCTTGGATTCTGACTTGGTGGAGCCGTTCAACGCGGCGCTGGCGAGTATGGCGGCCGATGGCAGTCTGCTGGCGCTCAACAACAAATGGCTTGGCAGCGGCGAATAGTTGATTGACGCGGTTGTAATTGTATTGTGTGAGGCAGCGGGACAGGGTTCGCTCTGTCCCCTTTGTCATCCGCCACTGAACAGTAGAACAGACTGGAAACAGGATGCCAGCCCCATCGCCAGCTGAGCCTGACAAGCGCAAGATTCATGAACCGAATCTTGATGAGATTATCCTTGAGTCGCGTGGGCGAGCGATGCGATACGCGCGGCTATACACCTTGCCCTACTGGTTCATCTTTCTGGTGGTCATCGGGCTCATGCTGGCGCTCAGCATCGTCACCGACGCGGTCTATTCCAAGATTTTTGAGCAATTGGTAGAGGGCGTGTTCATGACGCTCTTCGTCAGCGTCGCTTCCTATCTGAGCGCGCTGATGCTGGCGATCGTCGTGGGCATCGTCCGTTCGAATCCACCGGCGGCGCCAGAATCGCGGGAGACGACCTGGAAAACGATTCTGCGGCTGTTCAGAGTGCTGGCTTACAATGTCTGCACTGTCTACGTCAGCGTCATGCGCGGCATCCCGATCTTGATCGTGCTGCTCGTCACCGCCTTCATTGTCGTGCCGGCTTTGCGCGATCTCATCAATGATGTTGTTGTGGATGGCATCCGCGAGTTGACCGATGATGAGGAAATTCCCTACATGATCTGGCGCGGCAGTTCACCGCTGACCGCCATCGTGGCGCTGGCGATTACCTACGGCGCCTACATGTCGGAAACCGTGCGCGCCGGCATCCAGTCGATACCCAAGGGGCAGTTTGAGGCGGCCTACTCGGTGGGCATGACTTACTGGCAGACAATGCGCTCGGTCATTCTGCCGCAGGCTTTTCGCAATGTGCTGCCGCCGCTCGGCAACGACTTCGTGGCGATGATCAAGGACTCGTCGCTGCTGGCCTTCCTCGGCATTCGGGATATTACGCAAATCGCAAAGACCTCATCGGGCCGTTCCTTTCGTTACGTCGAGACTTACGCCGTGGTCGCATATATGTACCTGACACTGGTAATTCTGGCGACGACCCTGGTCAACCTGCTGGAGGACACCGTCAATATCGAGCGCGAAACGCCGCGCCTGGTGCAGCGGCTGCAATCTCTGGTCCCTGGCAAGAAGAAACGTGAGCCGATCGCCGAATCCTTCGATTAGACCTTACTCGTTCGAGTAGAAGCCCACTTTGTTGCCTTCGGTGTCACGCGCCCAGCCGACGAATCCACCGCCGGCATTCTCGCCAAGCGCCGTCTTCGGCAGCAGCACTTCGCCGCCGGCTGCCGGAACGCGCGCCAAAGCGACGTCCAAGTCTCCCGTGATCGTGAAATAGACCAGGGTGCCTTCCGTCGAAGGTGTATAGCCGTACTGCGGATTATGGACCAGGCAGCCGCCCACCTGCCCGTCGTGCGGAAAGACGCCGAGCATGCTGCCCATCGTCTCGCGCATGTCGTTTACGAAGAGCTGCGTGCCGATGACCGTCTCGTAAAACTTGCGGGCGCGCTCAAAGTCAGCTACCGGAACCTCGAACCAATTGATTACGGACATGTCTCACTCCTGGAATGTAGATGTGAAATGCAAAGCGTCGTTAAATTCGGCGCAACAATAAACGGTAACCAGTCTGAAATCAATCGCGGAAGATTGTTGAGCTAGAAAGTGCCAGGCGCTATGCTATAGCTGGCTCTGCGCCTGCCGTTCATCATCGTCAGCAACTGCGGCCAAGTCGTCGACATCCTCCTCTAGTTCAGTCGACAATCTTTGGCGCGTCATCTGCTCGACGCGTTCGATGCTCTCGTCATTATCGATCTCTTCGATGGCGCTCATGAAGTCATCATTGAGTTGCTGGCTGTAAAACTGCACCTCATCCATCGCGTCAATGGTATCCTGCAGTTTATCGATCTCGTCTTTGATTTCGATGCTGAGGCGCTGGCCTCGGGTGCTGCCGGTGTCCTTGGTGCCGAGCAGCGACATCTGGGCGTAAACCGTGCCCAAAGCCGACAAGGTGCTTTCAAGATGAATCTCGGCGCGCTTGATTGTGCGGGCGCTGGCCTCCAGGCTTATCAACTGCTTTTGCAGCAACTCCAGCTGCTGCAGCCGATCGCGGCGTGTCTGCTCGTTTTTGTCGTTCTTGATTAGACGTTTGACTTCGGCGATTTTGCGGGGAACCTGCTGCAGGTCGCGGGCGGCCAGCTCGTTGTCTTCAAAGTAGTCGATGCGGTTCGCCAGATTGTACATGTGGGCGATCCAATCGTTGATATCGCTGATGAGGGTGCGTTTCCGCGTACGCATGGCGCCGCGCGCGGCATCCGCCAGCTTGAGCATATTGCGCCGATATTCGAAGGCGTCGCGCAGCCGCTCGCGCGAGACTCGATTGCGGATGTTTCTCAGGTCGTATTCGCGTTCAAAATCCTCGGCCAAGGCTTGTTCGGTCGCTTCCGGATCGGCTAGTGTGGAAGCGACCAGTACCGTCTCCGCCAAGCCGCCCAGCACCAGCCAGAACCAAGGCTGCCATTCCATGAACGGCAGGCTGACATCCCCCACGAACAAGAACAGAATGAGCGTGACCATGAGCGTGACAAGGGTTTCCCAGCGCAGCAGGGCGTTTGTCAGAAGTGTGCCAAAAACCTTCTGCCGCGCTTCACTGTTCACTGTCATGCTCTTGATATTCCTTTAGACCCGAATCAAGATCGGAATCGACTGCGCGATCCTGTCACGTCAGACGGTAGCAGCCCATGCGCTATCGCGCGCCGAAATTGAATTGGCTTAGTCCGCGCCCAGCAAACGCTGGCGGCGCTCCTCCAACTGCAATTCCACTTGACCGATGCCGACGGTATCCTCGATCTGATCGGACAGTTTGCGGCTGGCCAACTCGGCGCGCGCGTCTTCTTGATCGATCTGCGAATAGATGGAATCGAGCAGGCTGTCGATCTCTTGATCGCCTGAGGTATCGAGCTTGTCCATGCTCTTCAGGGTCTTCGTCATCACCTTCTTGGTTTCCGCCAATTCGAGCAGCGAGCGCATCTTTTCTCGTTCCTGTTTGATAGTGGTCAGGCGTCCTTCCAGCTTCAGGCGCATATTCAGCATGCCCTGGTACTGCTCTTCCTGCGCCTGCCACTGCTCGTAATACTCTTGCGCCAGCTCTTGTTTGGTGTTGAGCTCAGCTTGCGCCGCCGCCGCCAGGTCATCCTTGCCACGCAGGATCAGCGTGTCGATATCGCGATCCAGCTTGTCCGACTGGTTGGAGAATTCTTCATATTTGCGTTTCAGGGTGCGTACCGAACCGCCGACGGTGGCCGCCGAATCTTCAAGCGCTTCTAGGTTGCGCTCAACCTGTCGGATGTATTCATCCATGACCTTCAGCGAATTGGTCTCCAGCGCACGGTCAATCATCCCGTGCAGGTTGGCACTAAAGAGCGTTTGGACCTTCTGTAATATGGATGGCATGTGCGGATTATCCCCTTACTGAGCTTGACGGCGCGCGCCTCGGATTGCAGCCAGTATAGCATAGGTGAGAACGGGTTTTCAAAACCTGGCCTGCGACATTTACCTAAGTTTACGAGGGATTTACACGCGGGTTGCGCTTGACGCTCAAGTCGCGCTGGTCCTGCGCTGAATAGCTAGGAGATCGGAAAGGAGCGCATAGCCGGTTTCCAGTTTGCCAGCGCCCGCGCCGATCAGCGTGATGTCCCCCAGCAGGTCGGTCTCCAGCGTGATTGCGTTGGTCGACCCGCCGATGCTGGCCAAAGGGTCGTCGAGGGGCAGGCGGGTTGCTTTCACCGAGCCGCCAGCCGGCGTCGCGCTGGCGATCAACTTGTAGCGTTGTCCGGCCGCTTTGGCCGCGGCGATATCGGTTGCGCTGATCGCCGTGATGCCGCTAACGTCCAGGTCGGTCAGCCTCAGGCCGCCCCCGAAAAGCGCCTTGGCGAGGATCAGGACCTTGCCCGCGGCGTCCCAGCCCTCGACATCGCCGGCTGGATCCGTCTCGGCATATCCCAGTTCCTGCGCCTGCGCCAGCGCCTCATCGTAAGACATGCCAGTCTCCATCTGCGTCAGGATGTAATTGGTCGTACCGTTGAGGATGCCGCGCGCCGAGCGAATCGCGCAGCCGGCCAACGCATCTTCCGCCAGGTGCATCGTTGGCGTGCCAGCCATCACTGTCGCTTCGTAACGCATCTGCAAGCCCTTGTCGCGCGCCTTCGCCTGCAGATTAGCGTAATCCAAGGCAACTGGTCCCTTGTTGGCGAGCACCAGGTGCAGGCCCGCGTCGAGCGCTTGGTGGCAATAATCGAGCGCCGGCTGAGCCGTTTCCAGATCGGTCGGGCTCACTTCGACCAGAACATCCGCGTCGCCAGCCGTGATCATGTCGCCCGCTGTCATGCCGCGCCGCAACCCCGGCTGATCGGGATAGAGGGCAAAGCTACCGCCTTGCGCCGCTTCCAACAGGGCTGGAATGTCAAGTCCATTAGAGCGATAAAGCGTGCCCGTACTGGCGGTTACAACGCCGATGATCTCCGCCACAAAATTGTGCTTTTGCTGGAGCTCGGCTGCCTTGTCGCGCAGTATTTCGGCGAATCCCTGGCCTACGACCCCAAAGCCGATGAGAAGCAGTTTCATCTCTCGATCCCATTGCTATTCCACCGATAACGCGCGCTATGATACTTGCGCAGACGGTGAGGGGTATAGCCTTATTGTATTGAGCGGCTGACTTTGTTGGTCGTGTACACTATCCAGCGTTGACAAGCCCTTCGACAGCGGCGAGCGCTTTGTCGACGCTTTCCTGAGGGCGTACGCCGATCTGCTGGTCAACCAGAATGCCATGCTCATCGATGACCCAGTACGAGCGCGTCGCCGAAATCGGTAGTTTGAAGATGAAGAGGTTGAAGCCCCAGGCGTCCCAGGCCTCCAGCATCTGGTGATCGGGATCGGAGAGCAAATCGTATTGCAGGCGCTTGCGGCGCTTCCAGGCAGCCAGTGCTTTGACGCTGTCCGAGCTGACGCCGAGCACGATCGCGTTCTGCGATTCAATCTGCGGGTAGACATCGCGGAAGGAGCAGGCTTGATTGTTGCAGGCCATGGTATTGGCTTTTGGGAAGGCGAAGATGATCACGTATCGGCCGTGAAAATCGCTGAGACGCACTGATTTCCCGTCTTGATTCAAGAGTTCGAAATCGGGCGCCGCTTGTCCAACGGTCGGCATGTGGGCTGCTCCGGTTGCTGAGCCGCAATCTACGTCAATTATATCATTCCAGCTGGCGCGCAATTCGAATATGCGCTGTGCGTCGACGGGCTGCCTCAGTGACTGACGATCCCGTGCTCGGCGTCTTCTTCGCGGGCGACGCGCTGGCCTTCCGCAATATCCACGCGGCTGAGCAGGTAGCCGCCCAGCAGGAATAGCAGGATCAAACTGAGAATGGCTGGTCGGCTGCTGCCCAGCGCGATGCCGGCGAAGGCGAAGATCAGCGGTCCCACGATTGAGGCGAACTTCTCCATGATGCTGTAGAAGCCGAAGAATTCGCCACTCTTGGCGGTCGGGCACAAGCTGGCGTAGAGGCTGCGGCTCAGCGCTTGACTGCCGCCTTGCACCATCGCCACCATCAGGGCGAGCATCCAGAACTCCAGTGTGGCGTTGAGGACGAAGCCCCAGCAGGCGACGATGCAGTAGACGAACAGGGAGAGCAAAATGCTGCGGCGCGTATCCAGCCAATTTGACAAGCCGACGAAGTACGAACGCAGCAGCCGCGCGGCAATGAGTGCCACCACCTCAAAGGCGACGATGATCAGCGCAATGGTCGGCAGACTGCTCTGACGCGCTGGCGGCAGCACTTCGATTTGCGAGAGGGCGATGACATTGCCTTGCGCGCCTTCCGTTTCTCCCGAGACCTTGATGATTTCGAGCTGGTGCTGACCCGCTTCGGCGATTTCGATTGTCTCCGTTTCGCCATAGCGCACGGTCTCGCTATGGGTGTCGATTGTCATCGGCTCGCCGTCTTCGGTCGTCAATGGCGCGCCATCCAGCTTGAAGCCGATCACACCGCCAGCGGGCGACAGGCGATAAGTCAGCTTGATATGCCGTCCGTTGAAAGCGAACAGCAGGGCGCCATCAGCGTCCTCAGTCTGAACATAGGTCAGATCAGCCGGACGACCGGTGAGCAGCGCGGTCAGACTGCCCATGAAGCCTTCGCCGACAAGTTCATCACCGGGGACAATTATCGCGCTCCAGGCGCCGACGGCGTCGAAGCTGTCACCGTCGAAAGGATAAACGCCTTCGCCCATGAACTCGCCTTCCGTCACGTAGGGAGCGGGCGGCGCGCCGCTGACATCGGCCGGCAGCGTTCGCACCAGCGCCAAACCGAGGCTGGGCAGGGCGATGGCGTTGATCAGGATGAAGGCCAAGTAGAAGGGCGCGCGCTCATCGCTGTGCGCGGGCAGGCGACCGAAGATGATGCTGAAGGGGATGCCGGCGAATTGCACCATCAAAATCGCCAGCACCAGCTCTTCCAGCCCGAAGCCGAGCTCGGCGCCATAGATGGCCGCCACGGCGATTATCGTGCCGATGGCATCGTTGTATATCAGAAAGGCAACCAGATACTTGAACAGTTCGCGGTACTTCTTGATATTGCCGAAGGTCCCCCGCAGCCTTCGGATGCTGACGCCGAGGACGGTTTCGCCGCGCTTGAGCGTTGCCGTCACCGCTGGCGGTTCCGGAACATGACGCAGGATCGGCAGCGAGAAGACCAGCCACCAAATGGCGACGCTCAGGAAGGAGAGGCGAATGCCAGCATTCTCGAAGACGCTGTCCGGGATGAAGAAGAACATCGCCACATTGATCGCCAGCAGGATGCCGCCACCTAGATAACCCAGCGCATAGCCGCGTGACGAAACCCAATCGCGGTCTTCTTTGCGGGCGACATGGGGCAGCAGGGCGTCATAAAAGATGATCGAGCCGCCGAAACCGATCCGACCGAGCACAAAGCAGAGCGACGCCAACAGCCAATCGCCGGTGCTGACGAGAATGAGCAAGCCCGTTCCCAAAACGCCGCCGCCAATGAAGATCGCCAGGAAGCGTTTCTTGCTGCGCATGACATCCGAGATGGTGCCGAGGATTGGCGATAGAATAGCGAGGACGAAGAGCGAGAAACTGATCGTCAGCGACCAATATGCGGTGGCGGTCGCTTCGCTGGGCAGGGTGCTGCCCGCTACCGTGCTGTAATAGATCGGCAGCAGGCTCGCGAGGATCGTCGTCGCGAAGGCTGAATTCGCCCAATCGTACATTGCCCAGGCATTGATGCGCCTTCTGTAGGTGGCTTCCTCCGCGCTTTGTCGGTCTGCCATCGCCTCTCGCCTTCCGCTGGGTTGTTGATCTTCTCTTAAAGATACATCGAAAGGGCGAGCGCGTCACATCGATCTCCAATGGGAATCGGCGCAGCCACTCGTCGTGTCTGAGATGTCGATAACAAATTGATTGCGCTTGGTCAGCAATGTATACTGATTTGCTGGATTCGCGGTCGTCATTTGTTGCGCGACGGCTGCGCATGATGACGGCCAAGTGGCGCCCTGGCTTCGTATGCAAATATTCTCAAGCGGCAGACTTCTAAAGTTCCTCGATCCCGGGCTGGCGCTCGTCCTTCTGTTGACACTGTTTAACATCGTTCCGCTGGCGAGCAATCCGGGCTTGCCCAACGGAACTGATGTGCTCTATCACAGCTATCGCGTCAGCGAGATGTGGCAGCACGGACTGCTCGCGCCCAGTTGGGCGGAAGACTTCTATCCCGGCTATGGTTCGCCCCTGTTCCATTGCTGCGCCAGTTTGACCTATTATCTGACCAGCGTTTTTCACTTCTTGCTTGGCTTGGGGGCGCTCGACGCCTTGCGCTTGCTGCTGCTCGGCAGTCTGCTCACTTGCGGCGGCGGCATGTATCTTTTCTCCAGACGCCGCAGCGGATGTCTGGGCGCGGTGATCGCCGGTTTGCTCTACGCCTACAGCCCGCATCTGATGTATACGGAAGCCTATGCCCGCGGCGCCTATCCGGAATTGCTCACCTTCGCCTTGTTTCCGCTCTTGCTTTGGCGGGTCGATGCGCTGCGCGACAAGACGAGCCCGACCAACTTCGTCGCGGTATTTTTGCTACAGGTCGCGCTGATCAACGCGCACAATCTGATGGCGCTTATCTTGACCGGCCTTGCCATCGCCTGGGTAGCCTTCGAAACCGCTATACAACATTTCAACCGTGAAGCCAGCCAAATGAGGCCTCGCTCCGGATTGCTGGCGCTGCTGGCCATGCTGTTGGGCGCCCTTGGTTCGGCGACCCTCTGGCTGCCCGCGCTGCTGGAAAGCGACTCGGCGCATTTGGAAAACCTCACCGTTTCCGGGCGCCTGGGTTACGGTCGAAACTTCGTTCGCTTGGAGCAGTTGCTGTCGCCCGCGCCTATTCACGATGCCGGCGCGATCAACGGCTTGCGCGAGCTGCGCGTTCTGGGCCTTGCGCAGTGGATTGCCGCGCTTGCGGGCGCCTTTGGTGCGGCTGCGCTTTACATCCGTGGCTATCGAACACGTCACCCGCAAGGCTTTCTCGGCGCTGCATGCTTTGCTGTTTTGGCTCTGGCGCTGATATTCCTGACGACGCCCGCGTCAAGAGGCATTTGGGAAGCAATCCGCCCACTGCAACTCTTGCAGTTTCCCTGGCGCCTTTTGGGTCCGCTCGCTGCCTGCCTGGCAATCGTCGGGAGTATGAATGGCATGTGGCTGGAACGTCTGGAACGGCGCTATCAGATTGGCATGGTCGCGTTAGCAATCGCACTGCCGATCGTGTCAGCCGTCCCACTGCTCTACGTGCCGGAGTGGCGATACACACAGCTGGATACATCGACTGGCGCCTTCCACGAAGAAGAATTGGCTGCGCGTCAGTTGGGCGCCACTGTCACTGTTGAATCCCGCCCGCGCGCTGCGCATGCAACGCCGGCGCCTAAACTTGCTTCAGTGGCCTCAGCCCTTTCGATTGTCGTTCTGTTGCTCATGCTCTGGTTCCTGCGCAATCGACAGCAGACTGTACAGCCTTACTGGTCTAGCCCGCCTTTGTCTCGAACCAGCCTCATCGGCATATTGTTGGGCGGGGGCATCGCGCTATTGACATTCGCCCTCACCTTCCGGGAAGGGAGCGCCTGGCTCAATTCGCCGCCGGGCGAGGCGCTGCCCGCTCAATATCGCACCGGTTTCACGTTGGACGACAATCTTCAGTTGCTCGGTTACGACCTAAGCAGCGAGCGACTGCGAGCGGGCGATACGCTCACGGTGAAGGCCTACTGGTATGCGCTCAAAGAGACGGACATCAATTTCTCTAGCTTTCTGCAACTTTCCAGCGACGGCACACAAGTCGCGCGGATTGACAAGCCGCATCCGGGCGAACGACCCGTCCGCGAATGGTGGCGCCCAGCCGGCTATATCATCGATAGCTACGACCTGTGGCTTCCGCGGGACCTGCCCGCGGGCGAATACGAACTGATCATCGGCTTATACGCTTGCGAGTTGAGGCCAACAGATGACTGCGACAACCTATACCGGCCTGAAGTTAGAGACGGAAACGGCGATTTGATCGGCGACAGGATCCCGCTGGCTTCGATTCGCGTGGATGCCCCTTAGTAACCGCCTTCGGGATCGGGGTAGGCGTGTCCGCCGCCGTAGCTGAAGAAGCTGGTTGAAGGGGTTGCGGTGGCGCCGGCTTGGGCANNGGACTGCGCGCCAGCAGCTTGACTTGCATGCCGAAGGGCAGGCCGCGCTTGATGCGGAAGGCGGTATCCGGCGCTTCGCGGAGATTGCCGCCGGCCGCGACATTGACCGACGCAAGCTCGGCATAGGCGCCTAGGCGCTGCGGCGGCGCCGGCGTCTGATCGTAAACGGGTCCGATCTCGCCCAGATTGCGCGCCAGCAGTTCGGCGCTCATCCAGCCGGTTTCACCGTTGCCGAGTCGAATGTGCAGCCATTCTCGGTTCGTGCTGATGCCGAGGACGCTCATCGTTTCGCCAGCGGGCACCTGAAACAGCAGGCGCGAATCGATAGCGGGTGCCACGCGCATATTGACGCCGCCTTGTGTCTGTGCATATCCAGGCTGCGGTATCGGCACGGGCCGGTCGAACAGTGTTACCGGCAGATGCTGGATAATGTCGTAGTCCAGCAGCACGGGCCTGCCCGGTACCTGCGCCGGTTTGCTCCAATCACCTTCGTCGTAACTCAGATTCAATTGCTGCCCGACCTTCATCGTGACGGAGTGCCCATAGACTATCAAGAGAACTTGTCCTTCAATGGCGATGAACTTGGTCGTCTCCTCTTGCGTCAGGACAATTAACGTCCCGTTGATTTCGGCGGCGACGCCATTGATGGTGAGAATGGCGCTTCGTCCGTATAGGCTTTGCAGGACCAGCGCGCCGATCTTTGGTGCCGCGTCACAGTCCGAGGGCATGACGCCGCTCTCTACGGTGAAAGAGCGCCATTTGGGATTCCCGCTTTCGGTGGATACCCGGTTGGCGATTCGCAGATCACCGATTAAGAGCGCGTCCGCCAAGAGATTTTTTTCCAATCGCAGCCAGACCAATCCACCACCAGCACGCTCCGCCAGAGATGGACTGTGCAGGCTGTCAATCTTCGCCGCTTCGGCCAGGGCGCCAGGCGCGCCCAAGGCATTCCTGTCTGGTTCGGTATTGGGAGGAAGTCCGCCGCTGCAGAAATAGCCGCTGGGACCCGCGAGACAGTGGTCACTGGCGGCTGCGTATAGCTCCGTCAGGACGGATTCGCAGGTGGCTGCGTCGAGCGCCATTGTAGCCACTGGCTGAAGTTCGGCGCTCGTCCCCGTTGGGAGGTAGCGAGCGACTGTCGGCACTAGGGTGGGGACGGCTGTCGGCGTCATGTACACGATTGCCGGCGTTGGCGGCTGCACATTGCTCGAACGAAGCGGCGCCGCTTCATCCGCGGAGCAGGCGGTCAACACGATAGCGTAGAGGAGCGCCCCGACGATGCGCGCCTTCATCTGAGAGATTCCGATTCGAAAACCGAAACTTGAAAATGCCACATTGTCAGCTGCCCAGTTGGATAGCGCCGCCCGCGCGAGGCGAAGCCCGACTTCATGTCAGCTCATTACAGGTCGATGGGTATTCGGACAAAGCATCGTTGACTCGTGGTCCGTCTTGTGTTGCGCCCTCCGCATCTGGCTGGCTCGCTCAGCTCCCCGCCAAGAATTTCAGCGCCTTTTCGATGCTCTTCTTGGGGCTGACTTTGAGTTGCTCATCCAGCAGGACACCGTCTTCGCCGATGATCCAATGCGAGCGAATGACGCCCATGTACTTTTTCCCGTACATTGACTTTTCGCCCCAGGCACTCCAAGCCTCCAGCACCTGATGCTCGGGATCGGAAAGCAAATCATATTGCAGGCCCTCGTCTTCGATCCACTTCGCCAGCGCGGCCGGCTCATCGGGGCTCAGGCCGAGGACGACCGCATCCGCCGTCTCGATCCGCGCGAAGTTGTCGCGGAAGCCGCAAGCTTGGACCGTGCATCCTGGCGTCGCCGCTTTGGGATAAGCGAAAAGCAGGACTTTCACCCCGCGATAATCGCTCAGTTTTACTGCCTCGCCGCGCTGATTCAACAATTCAAAATCGGGCGCCTTTTCACCTACAGCTGGCATGATCGAGTCCTTTCGTCGATTGAGCTCCGTCAGAAACTACAGGCTCCTTGATTCCTATCGCGCGATTTTAACTTATCCCGCGCGCGGATGGCATAGCGGGGAAAATGGCTCAGGCGCCGCTGTTGATCTCCCGGCGCGCATGATCGATGCCCAGCCACAAGGTCGCGGTCGCCTGGGCCGGCATTGACAGGTGAAGGTCCGGCGGGAAGCACGACAGGAAGTCTTCGTCAGTAGTGATTGGCGCCATCACGACGCTGTCGCCCAGCGTCTCGGCGGCGGTCACAAAGGGCATATCGCTGTCCGCCGCAGAAACGCGCGCGTACCAGGCCGGGTCGTGAATCAACAGCAGAGTGCTTATTTCCGGGCGCAGCGTCAAGAGATTGAGGATGACGCCAGTCGCGCAGAGCAGCGCTTTTTCGCTCTCCAACAGGCGAAGCAGGTATTGCAGAGCCGGCTGATCGTAAAAGAAGTCCCAGCGCTGGGGGCGGATCACTTCGGGCAGGCCAAAGACCTCTTCCAGCAGCTCGCGCAGGATCTGGTGTTTGACGCTCCATTCGCGCCCATCGGCGAAGTCCGCTGTCGTCGGCTGGAACATCATGGCTGGCAGCACGTGGAACATATTGCTGTCGAAGGCGGTTGCATCCGAGCGTCTGGCCAGGATCGCGCGATAAGTCTCGCCGTCATTGAATACGATTAAGGTGCCGATGCCGATGGCGGCGCTGCGTTTATCACCGCGGCGGAGGGCGGCCTGTGGCGTGACATGCCGGTGATAGGTCGCGCGTACAGGCGCGCGCAGCAGGCCTACTTCGGCGGCAGCACGCAGCTCGCGCTCGAGGGCGGCGCAGGTCGCCAGCATGTCATAGTAGCCGCCGATCTGTCCGCGCAGCTGCAGCGGATCATGGCGGATGCGCTTCAGGGTGAAGGTTGAGCCGTTGTACAGCCCGGGTTTGCTGTTCTGCAGATCGTGCAGATAGCTGTAATCGTAGGCGGCGAAATCGCGTTCTTCAGGCGCCGGCCGCCAGGGGTCGAGCAGGCTGTCGACATCGTTGATCTGCGACTCTGACGGATAGAAGACGGTCACCGGATGCGCAATGCCGTGACGGACGAAGGGCTGGCGCTGGTAAAGGCGCACCAGATAGTCGGTCATGTTTTTGTAGCCAACGTTGGAGAGCGGCATAGCAGGGACTATTATCCCTGGCTCTCGGAGAGGCGCGCCGCAAGCCATATCATGCCATCGGCCGCCAGAGCCAGCGCCATGAGCAGAATCATGAGCCCGAGGCTGATGGACGTACCGAATGGTACGCGATGCCAGATCTCGCCCAGGCTGCCGAGCTGCGCCAGAAGCAGTCCCCAATCGCCGAAGGCGGTGTAGCCAAAAAAGAGCGCGTATGACCAGTCGCTCACTGGGGGCGTGTTACTCCGCATCATCTGGGCAATAGTTAAGGCGCCGGCCACAGCGAATGCCAGCTGAACTGCTATGACGAGCATCTGTATGACAGCGGCGTAGATCTGCTCGCGCACGGCTACAGAGAGAAGGATGCCGAAGGCGGCGACGCTAGCGATCTGCAGAAAGGGCAGCAAGAGATTGACTGTGATGACCAGGGCGATCAGCAGCAAATCGAGGCGCCAGTCGGGCAGGGGCGGCCTGGCATGTGCGCCAAGCATTTGCGCGTAAAGACCGCCGAACGCCGTCAGATCATACAGCATCCCGACAATGAGAATGAAACGAACCAAGAGAATCAGTGTGATCGGCGCGCGCAGGCGATAGAGAATGCCGGCCCAACGCGCGCGCAGCGCCAATCCGGCGCCGAACTCGGTCACGCGCAGATTGTCCCAGGTCTTGCGACTGCGTTCGCCACCGACTGCGGCCGCGCCAAGCGCCAAAGCCATGATCATCGTCAATAGCTGTAAGACGAGCGTCGGATAATAGATGCTTTGCCAGATGAGGCCGGTGAGGTTTGTGCCGGTTGCCGGGCTGAGGAGTGTCGCCGCGTAAAGCGCAGCCGAGCCGCCGAGCAAGATTGACAGCGTCGCAAGTTGAACGATGAGGCCACGGCGCCCGCCACGCCCGCGGAAATGAGACAGTTCGTATTGCAGCAGGGGATGCTCCGGCCCCGCCCATGCCGGCAGCAGCCAGTCTCTAAGTTTGCGCATCGGACACCGTTAACTCGCCGATTGTCGATTCGAGCTGATTGAGTTCCCGTTGGCAGTCTTCGCTGTTCAGCTCAATCATCTGATTGCCGCGGATGAAATGCACGCAAGCGAGCGGCGGTCGTGCAAGCCCCAACTGCTCTTGCGCAGCGGCCGTATAAATGCCCAGCTGCAGGCGAAAGCGCTTGGCATGCTCCGTGAATTCGCCCGCGGCAACCTTACTCGTCTTATAATCGATGATAACCCACTCAGTGTCGCTGCGCTTCAGCAAGACATCCATGACGCCGTGAATGACGCGCGCTTCGGTACGAAACATGAATGGGAGCTCGGTGTAAACGGGGTGTTGAGCGGCGCGCGCGCTCATGATCCAGCGGTAGGCCTCGCTATCCGCGTATTCTTGCAGCAAGCCATGTATCTCTTGCCGAGCGGAATGCAGGGCGGCCGAATTCGTCAGTCCCTTCTCCCAGGCGATTGATCGAATCATATCATCGCTGATCGCCGTCCCCGCGGAGAACCCGGCATAACGCAGCACCTCGTGAGCGATCCGCCCGATCAATCTTTCCCAATTGCGGCGCGGCTCGAAGGTCGTGCTGTAGTCGTCTTCCGGCATGCCGGTCAAGGCGATGTCTCTAAAACGGCGACCGAATTGGCGGCGTTCCACTGCGTTCGATCCATGGCGGTAGGCGCCCAGATGCGCAATCTGCGTGGCAGTGATATGGCGCGGCTCGGGCATGCTGTAAAGTGGCGAGGGTTGCATCAATGGCGGCGCAAGCGGCGGATATTCGTCCGGGGCGGCGTCAAAGTCCCAGAGCGTCTCGGCGGCGGGGGCCGATTGCTGCAAGCGCTGCGGCGGTGGCGGCGCCGGCGGCAGCATGACCCGGAGCGGGTAGCCGGCGAAGGGCCTCAACTGCTCCCGCTCACGTGGAATATCACTGATCGCCAGCGCTGGCAGAAGCAGCTTGAGCCAGCCACGGGAGGTCCATGCACCTTCGCGGTTTTGTTTGACCGCGCCACTGATGAGCAGATAGTCTTGCGTCCGCGTCGCCGCCACATAGAGCAAACGCTTGCGTTCCGCTTCTTCCTTGAGCGCCTGCAGCTGCCGGTTGCGGCGGTGGGCGAAGCCATTCTCGTACTTGTTCGATTCGGCGCTGTATATGCTGCAACTGAGCCCGAATTCTGGATCAGCCTGCAGGGTAGGCGCCTCCGAATTGCCGCGCTCCCAAGATGCGTCAGCCAGGACAACCAGCGGGAATTCTAGTCCTTTGCTGGCGTGCACGCTCATCAGCCGAACAGCGTTCCCCGGCTCGAGCGGGGCCTCGCCTTCCCGCGCCTCGCGCGTCGACAGGTCCGCCAGATACTGAGAGAACTTTCCCAGGGTAATCTTGCCACTATCTTCCGCCAGTTGCAGCAATTTCTCGACATTGCCGCGCCGCCGGTCGCCATCGGGCAGGCCGGTCAAGATGGCCAAATAATTGCTGAGCGAAAGGACGCGCCGCAGCAGTTCGGATATGGTCACGCGCCCCGCCATGCGCAGCAGCGCCCCCAAGATTTCCAAGGCATGCGAGATAGCCGGCCTATCGGCCTCCGTAACACCAGGGATGGGATTATCGGCGGCGACATGCAGCGCCCGCCAGAGCGGCAGCCGTTCCCGCGCCTCGATCGCGTCATCGCGTTGCAAGCGGAGGGCGAAGAGCAAGTCATCGCTGAAGGCGAAGATGGGCGAGCGCAGGACGGTCGCCAAGGCTAGATTGTCAGCGGGATTGTGCAGGAAGCGCAGCAGATCGAGCATGTCCCAAACTTCCTGTCGGTCGAAGTAACCGCGGCCGGCGACGGTCAGAAAGGGAAGTCCTTGCGCTTTGAAGACATCTTCGTACAGCGTGAGCTTCGTCATCGATTGAAACAGGACGGCGACATCGTGGTATGCCAGGCCGCGTGTCTTGCGCGTCTCCTTGTCGAAGACGGGGCGCTCCTCTATGATCATCCGCTTGATTTGCGCCGCGATTTCGTAGGCTTCCCAGCGGCGCATGTCGTCGGCGGGTCGGGCTCTACGGCGGCCCGACCGCTCCAGAATATGCTCGCCGGCCTCATCGCGTTCTTCTGATTCAAGCAGCTGCAGTGTAATGGCGGGCAGGGCAGGCGCCTCGGCGCGGAAGGCTTGCATCCGCTTGTCGAAGACCACTTCAAAGTCCTTGACCGGACTGCTTTCGTCGCGGACCAGAATCTCGGCGAAAAGGGCGTTGAACTGCTCGAGAAGCGGGCGGTGGCTGCGGAACGATTTTGACAGCGGCAGGGTGAGGCCCGATTCCTGATCCGCGATCTGAGCGCGAACCGTATTGAAAACGCTGACATCAGCGCCGCGAAATTGATAGATGCTCTGCTTCGGATCGCCAACGACGAAAAGCGTACCGCCTTGTCTCAAGTCCGCCAGCGAGCTTATGATCTGCCATTGCGCTGAATTGCTGTCTTGAAATTCATCGACGAGCAGATGTTTGAACTCCGCCAGTCGGTAGCGCTTTTGGACCTCTTCCTGCTGGAGCAGTTGTGCCGCCAGTCGCTCCAGATCATCGAAATCTAGCTGCGCATTCTCTCGTTTTTGCTCGCGATAGGTCGTCTTCACTTTCTGCAGAAGCCGATGCCACAGCGGCAGCAGCTCCGCTGTCGCGCGGTCGAGATCGCCCGGCGGATCGCCAATTACATGGAGCGCGCCCTTGATCTGATTGCGAAGGTCGCGCAGCAGTTGGGCGGCCTGGTCTTTTGCGTCTTTGCTGCCCCAAGCCGCTGCCGAGCCTTTGTTGCCGACAGCGCCTTCCTTGTGACACCGCCTCATCAGTTGAACGGCGTTTTCCGCGTCTTCTGCGAGGCTGATATCAATCAGGAACTGCCGATATTGCTCAATCAGCTGGGCGAGTTTGTCATCGGTCGGGAGCGCGACAAGCAACGCCAGCGCGGCAAGCTCAGCGCAATCGAGCAGTTGTCGCTGCGCATTGAAGACGCCATCGGACCACTCCCGTTGCCATAACCGAAACAGCTCCTCGGGGTCCTCCGGCGCGGGCGCATACTCCGCGTTGACGAGATTGAGCTGTCTCAGCGCGCCGTCGATCCTATAGGAATCGTAGTACGCGAAGAGCGCGGACAGTGGCGCCTCGATTGTCGCGAGCGCGTCGTGGACGATGTCGTCCAGCAGGATGGCGGATTCGTTTTCGTCCAGCACAGCAAATATGGGATCGATGCCCGCTTGAGCCGCGTTCGCGCGAAGGATATCCGCGCAAAGGCCGTGAATCGTATCGATGCGCGCGCTATCCAACTGTGAGAGATGACGCGCCCAATTGCCGCTGTCGCTTTCCTGCGTTCGGCGCTCTAGCTCCTGCCGCAGTCGCTGCCGCATCTCGAAGGCCGCTTCCCGCGTGAAAGTGATCGCAACCAGCGAGTTGATGCGCCAGTTGGGGTTGTCTTCAAGCAGCTGCAGGTAGCGCTCGACGAGCACGCGCGTCTTCCCGGAGCCGGCGCCCGCCACCACAATGAGGTTCTTGTCGCTGACGTGAATGGCGTCGTATTGTTCGCGGGTCGGCTGCATGTGGCCTGCCTTCGCGGCCTGCTTAGACCGGCAGCGGGGGTTTATACGGGCTGGTGACGCGCATGCGGCAGAGGTGGGAGAACTCACAATAGCGTGAGCACTTGCCATTTTCGAGCGCGGTCGCGCGCACGGGAAACTGACCATTGCGACCAGCCGCCAAGTTGCGAGCGATATGTTGCCGCGCCATCTCAATCGCGGCCTTATCATCTTCGTCGTCGGCGGAATATACGCCGCTTGCCTTCAGGTTTCGCACATGCCAGAACAAGCCGCCCGTCACCTCGCCGTCATTTTCTTTATGCTCGAGCAGACTTCGCAGCGCAAGCAGGTATACCATCATTTGGAAGTCGCGACCGATTTCCATTTCGCGTCGCTCAATTTTGGTCGTGCCGCTCTTGTAATCGACGAGGATGAGCTTGCCATCGACGGCGTCAATACGGTCGATATAGCCGGCGACGCGCAGCGGACGCATCCCCGCCGGAAGGTCGATCTTGACAGCGCCGAATTCCAGTTCGAGATCATGAACATAGCGCTGTGCGCCGAATCTACTGAGCGGACTCTCCGGCGAAAAGTCTTGCTTGATGAGCGCCATCAATCGATTTCGGAGAACTTGCTTTTCCTCCTGCCGGGTGGCGGTGGCGCGGAAATTGAAAAGCTCGGGTGCGCGATCCAGAATGTCTTCCGCTACCTGAGCGAAAATGTCCAAGGCCGCCTGCCGGTTGCCTTCGTCAATCATTAGCGCCCGTTCGCCGATCACACGATACGAATCTTCCAAGATGCGGTGATTGAGCGCGCCCAACCGCGCCGCGTCGAAGCCGGCCTCGGGCTCGGCGGTTTCCTCCAGCTGCAGCAGGCGCTTGGCGAAAAAGCGGAAGCCGCAGAGTCCGTAGTCCTTGAGCTGCGATGCGCTCCAGACGCGCTCGTCCCCCAACCGGCGAGCGATTTCGCCAAGCAGGTAGGGGTGACTCAGTACGCCGCTGTGGCGATCAAAGGGCGCATTTGAGAGGCGTCCGAGTTCAACCCGGCGACCGGCTTCTATCCGCCGCCATTGAGTCGCAAAGCGCGCATCAAGTTGCAGCCAGTTCTTGATCCGCAGCGCAGACTGGACATCTTTGGAATCATTCCCATTCAGCTGCGCGGCGACGCCCAGCAGTGTCTCCGCGCCACTGGCGGACTCCTCCGCCGGGATGACAGAACCGACGGCCCCGGTTTCAGGCTCCAGGTGTGGGTAAACGCGCCTCACCGCGCGCCAGAGGTGGCTTTCGATCCAGGCTTTGCCCGCTTGAAAGGTGGGGCGGGACAGCGTCAGCGTTTCTCGTGGCAGGCTAATGAGTTCGTAGAACAAGCCCTGATCGTCGATCCGCTCCGCTTGCGTCGCCAGCGGAATGCTGCGCGTCCGCAGGTTTTCGCGCTCTGAGTCGAGATAGAGCGGGTCTTCCGAAATCTCGGCGGGGAAAACCCCTTCCGCAAGCCCGAGGATATAGACGTGCCGATGCGGCAGGCCGCGCGCCTCTGTCGCCGTCGTCACCAAGACCTGACCCGCGCGCGAACGATCGTAAGGGTCGGCAGCCGTCGTTTCCAGCGCATGCTTGAGCTCGGACCAGAATCGGCGCCAGTCCATTTCGACCGCCCCGCCGAATGTCGCGCGCAGCACATCGTCGCTCGCCGAGAGATCGCGCAGGATACGTTTCAAGCCCGTAAGCGCAGCCAAATCGCGGCGAATGATCTCGGCGCTGCCGTCTTCATTTCCGCGCGCTTGCTCGATAATGTTGAGCGAGAAGCCGGTCGCGGAAATCTGATACTCATGATCCGTCTGATCAGGCTCTGGATTGGCGCCGAGCAAGGATTCCAGCCAATCAACATAGGAGGCTGCGTCCGTCCGTTCTGGAGGCGTGATGCCAATGAAGAAGGCGGATAGCCGCGAGAAAAGCGCGTCCCGCTGCTCGGCTGCCAGGAGGGTGAGTTGGACGTCTTCGCTCTCCCGATTCAGCGGTCGACCTGCGAGCGTGACGATATCCAGCCAGTCCGACGCGTCGCCACCGAGGAATTGCCGTTCCATGCTAATCTGGTCCAAAAGATCAATGTGCTCGGCGTCCAGCCCGGCGTCAATATAGGGTGAACGCAGGACATCGAGCAGATCGCGCCGGCGAAAACGCGGCGCCATCCCCAACAGATCGATGAAAACGGCGATCAGCGGCGCTGTGTGCAGGTCGCGCTCATAATGCAGCAGCAGCGGCAGGTCATATTCATCTCGGCCGGATTCGAAATGACTTGCATAACGGCTCCAGTCGCGGAGAGCGATCAGAATATCGCCCGGCTGAACGCCCCCCAGCAGTTGACGCTTGATCTTCCGCAGAACGCTCTTAACTTCCTCGGCTGGATTCGGCATTGCGATCATCTGAATGGCAGCGCCACCGGCTGCCCCGGGCAGGTCTCGGAAGATGCGCTCACTCAGCCGCAAGAGATCCGGCGCTCGTTCACCTGCAATTGGCTCAATCGTTTCAATTGCCAGGTCAATGCGCGCTTCGTCGAAGGCTTGCCGCAGGCGCTCGCGAGCGAGGACGCTGCGGTGGGGGAGCGCTTCGGCGTGAGCGCCCGGAATGTCCGTTAAGGTAATGTGGATGTTTTGAATCGCCTGCGATAGCGCCGCCAGCAATTGCGCTTGAACGATTGTGAATTGGTCGTAGCCAGCGACCAAAAGCAGATCCACGTCCCTCGCGATTTCGCGCTGTTGGCGCAAAGTGGCCAGCGCCAGCCAGCCCTCACCCTCCACATCGGCCAGGTCACTTCGTCTGAGCAGCGCTTGATAGCGCCGATAGATGTGGGCAATCTCTTTGTCCTTCCCGCTCTGCGCGGCCGCGGCGAAATCGGCGACGTCCACGCGCGCCTGCTTGAGTTCGTCGATGAGATCAGCCAGGATGCTGACGAAGCCGCGTGTATCGGCGATGCGTTGAAAGTATTCGAGTTGGCTCTCAGCCTGCATCTGAGCCAGCAGGCGGCGCAGCAGGCCGTAACGCGTTAGGTTGTTGAGGCGCCGGACGGGTGTGCCGCCGGCTTTAAGCAGGCGCGCGTTCAGCGAATAAAAGTTGAAAAACTCGATGTTGAAATACGTGGTAACTTGTTCATCCCGCTCAATCAGCCGCTGCCGAAAGTCCAGCTCTTGCCGCCGCGTGGCAAGCAGCACCCACAGCTTCGGCAATGTGTTGCGCTCTGACTGTGTCAATTCTCGCAGAAGGGCGAGAAGGCGCGCTGTCTTTCCCGTCCCTGCGGGCGCGAGGTGCAAAGTATGAGCCAAGAACGTCTCCTAATGATAGAGCAGATTAACGACGCGCTGTACAGTACCGGCGTCCAGCCGTTCCTCGGCGAAATAGCTGTCGCCCAAGTCATTGATCAGGCCGCTGGCCATGACGACGGGCACGGCGGGCTCCCGCAAACTTAACGCTACATCGGGCGCAGCGCGCGTGAAGACGACGGCGGCATATACCGGCACCGCTGACAATTGATAGTCCTTCAAGAACTCCTTGACCTTCATCGCATCGGCCACGACAGCGCGCGTGGGGTTCCAGCGCAGGGGACGCCATGTCCCTTTGCGTCCGCGCCGCAGCCAATCCCCGCCCTCGTTAAAATACTGGCCTTTGCGCTTGGTGATTCGCAGCACGAGAACGCCGTGTTGGCTGACCAGCGTCGCATCAATGTATCCGAGCGACCGCGCGCTGATATTGCGAATGAAGACGAAGCGACTATCGAGCTCTTGGGCGAGAAGCTCGCCAAGCTCCCAGGCGAGGGCGTTGTCCGTCTTCCAGGTGACGGCACGCAGGGCCATCAGCATCGAGACGAAGGATATTCCGAGGCCCGCCGACAGCAGCGCCTTGCGCGTCAGGTCGTAAACCGCGTAGCCGCGATTGAAAGGGACGACGAGGCTGACTACGTGTAAGCCGATGCCGACAACAGCCAAGGCCGCGCCCACGAGGAAGACAACCGCGGCCGCGATGAGGAAGTCGCGCGAGCGCCTGTTCAAGCGATGCGTTGGCGCCACATTTTTCATCAAGAGCAATCAGTCTCATCCAATGACATGCCTACTTTCTACGATGATAGCCCATCTGTTGGGGCTTGCAATCTGTGCCGCCTTCAGTTCGCGGGGCTACCCGAGTTTGACTATAATCAAGCGGTAGAGCGGCGGATCATGTCGCTTCTGTTTGCGTGCCGAGACGCCTGACAGGACAAAGCGTCTGCATTAGCAGGCGCTAATAGGACCGCGATGAACGATTTACCGCGCGCATCAAATGGCGAAGTCAATGCGGATTTGGCTGACGTTCACCGTTTTGGCGCGGCGAGCGAATCGCTATTTCGGCGTTTGTATCGTGGCCTTAGCCGGCGCCAGCAGCTAGAACATGAACTGCGGGAGCAGAGACAGGTCGCGCAGCGCCACACCGCCGAAAACGCCACCTTGCGACGCCGATTCGAACAGCTGGAAAGCGAACACCGGCAGCGCGGCGACGAGCTGGATCGTCTAACCAAGGTGTTGAGCAGCCTCGACGAAGGCATCATCGTTCAGGATGTCAATGGCAAAGTGACGATGATGAACCAGGCGGCGCAAGATATGCTCGGCGGCAAGCGAGCTTTTTGGGATAGCGCGCTCGGCACTTTGTTTGAGCACTATCGCGCTGTGCAAGAGGCCGCGTCCGAATTGACGCCATTGGGTGAATCGGAAGAGATGCCACTGAATAATCGCATCGTCCGCGCGCAGTTGATCGCCATCGGCGACGAGGCCAATCGGCGCATCGGCACCGTCATCATTCTGCGCGACGTCACCCATGACGCTTTGGCGCTTCGGTTAAAGGATGGATTTGTCACACACATAGCGCGCGAGATGGAGCGCCCGGTCGATGTCATCAAACTGGCCAGCGAATTACTCAGCGGGCAGCCGGAAGACGCCGCCGTCAACCAGCGCCTGCTGGACAAACTGCTGCGAAACGTCGAGATCCTCGATCAGCTGGCGCTTGAGCTGCTCGATATCTCGCGGATGAATGCCGGCGCCTTCGATGTCCAGCGCGAGCAAGTAGGGGTCGAGAATGTGATATGGGCGGTCGTCAACGGCATCGAGAGCGATATCAAGAGTCGAGGCATCGATTTGCTGGTGATGACGCGCGCCCTCAGCGGCGTAGAAGCGCGCGGCGACGATACGCGTTTGCAGTGGGCACTGGGACATTTAATCCGCAATGGCGCGCTTTTCAGCAAAGAAGGTGGCTATGTGGCGGTCGCCGCCCGTGTTGAGCCGCGAAATGCCAAGACCTACGCGCTAATCAGCGTTAGCGACAACGGCGTCGGCATCAGCCAGGAAGACCTGCCGCATATATTCGAACGCTTTTATCGCGGTCGAGCGAGTCATGGGTCCGATTCCGCGCCCGGGCTGGGGCAAGGCTTGTATGTAGCGCGCGCGATCTGCCAGGCGCATGGCGGCTTCCTCAACGTCGAAAGCCGGCTAAACATCGGCAGCATCTTCACGATGGGCTTGCCCGTGCATGAGGTTGTGGCGGAAGTGGCGTAGCGCTGCGATTGCCGGGTTATGGTAGACTGATGTTACCCGGTTGTACAACCTTTGTTCGGGTATTCGCCCATGCCTTATTTGATCGACGGGCACAATCTAATCGCCTGCCTGCCGGATATCAGTCTCGATGATCCAAATGATGAAGCCCAGCTGGTCAACAAGCTGAAGGGCTTTGCCGCCAAGACGCGCAAAAAATGTACGGTGATCTTTGATCATGGTCTTCCCGGCGGCAGTTCAAGGATGTCGACGCGGGGCGTGCAGGTCGTATTTGCCGCGGCTCA